>NZ_JAUBPI010000015.1:0-54117 GCF_036700645.1 Microcoleus sp. S36b_A4
TCTGCCTCATTGTAGTTTTTTTTCCATGATTATGGGATGTTTGGTTTCACCCTTTTTTAATTCGCCAACAGTCTCTTGAAATCGCTACTATACAAACGAAGTTCACTCCAAGCGGACTAAGAGATAAAGGGGATATCAAATCTGTATTATGTGAATCTATGCAAAAGCTCGGTTTGTTTTTATTTATTCTATCTTTTCTACCGTGGTTGGCAGTTTTTTTTGTTGTGCCATTCCTGCCGCTGGACATTACCCAAAAAACTACTTTATCTTTCGTTCTGGCTGTTGGGGCAGAAGTTTGTTTTTGGATTAGCGTAGTGCTGTTGGGTAAAGAAGTAGTTACCAAATATCGGCGTTATTTGCATCCCCGATATCTTTGGAAAAAAACTTATAAATTTTAACCGTAGATGAACAGGGTTCGACGCAGATAATTAGCCGGATGTTGGCTTTTATCTGCGGTCAAACTTAAGCTATTCGCTGAAAATTTGCAAGCGGATAGAGCGTTCTCCGTCTCCAAAATCTACTTCAATCTTTTCTCCCGAAAGACTGTCTAAGCATCCCAAAAGCAACCGCAAATTGGGTGTACTTGCTCCTGTATCCACGTACAATCTATCTGCCAAACTGCCTAAACGCTTCCAAATTGTGTAGAGTTTGACTACTGTTTGTTCTAGCTGTGCTGCTTGTTTTACAACGTCGGCGGTGGTTCCCAAACAGCCGACTCTCAAAGATTCTTCTAAGGCCATTTCCATGTCTAAATGAGACTGATTTAGAGCTTGCACTTGGGCGGCGGCGTCGAGATATTTTGATAAGTTCTTGGCGTCTGAAGTTAGCTGTTTGACAGTATCTACGTCGGGATTTTCTGCTACTTCTTTTTGAATTTCGCTTTGGTGAGATGGGGAGAGTTTCTCCATTTCTTTGACTAAAGGAGCGAGGTAGCGGGAAGGTAAAGAACCGCTAGATGCTTTTTCTTTGACTTCTTCTGGCAATAAATCTGAGTTCATTGCCATCCATTCGTCGGAGAGTTGTTTGACTTCGCGGCGGGTGATGCGATCGCCACTTGCTGCGGCATCTGTTACCATTTGCTGCACTTCGGGAGATGCTTTGGCGGTTTCTACAAAGGCTCTTTTGCTGAAGTTTCTAATGGAATTTGGGTCTAAATCTCCTTGCTGGATCAGAGTATCGGCACTATTAGCTAATTCTATCAAAGAATAGGCTTGACTTTTGCCAATTTCTCTTTCTTTAAGCCAGTTCAAAAACCCTGTGCCGCGTCCTTCGCCACCTTTTTTTTCTCTGTCTCGGACTGTTCGGAGAATGCGTCCCCGCCAAATGTCGGTTTGCAAGTCGAAGCGATCGCACACTTTCCAGGCATTGTCAACCTGATTTTCAAAATCAAATTCTGGTATTTGTTCGTCTTCGGGGTCTGGTAATTGGAAATTGATATCGGTAAAGCCGTTGAGGGCTTCTGCAAGTTCTGCGGGATTTAGGGGGACTTCAGCCATTAGGAAAAATTTGTGTAGTGCAACAGCCGGTTTAATTGGTAACTTGCACGGGTTGACAGTTGAGACGCTATATGTAGCGGTAAGGTAGGCAAGATTTACCTACTAATAGAGCTTTTGTGCAAGTCATATCATTATTGCACGATGGGGTGCGATCGGCGAAAAGATCCCCAAAAAGACTCCGGGCACGCCCCTGATGGGAGTTGAGGGGAGTGCTGGCTGTGGGGCGATTGAGTTAAAGTGAATTAGGAAATTAAAGGAACTAATAAAATGCTGGAAACTACCAAACGTTAGGAGTGCTCTATCCCTTTTTTAGCCTAGAATTGAGAAAATAAGCTAAAGGAAAAGTGCCAGGTCAGAACAAGACATCGCTAATATCATTACGATCGAACCGGGGAAGCGAGGCGGGAAACCCTGTATTCGAGGTATGAGAATTACGGTGTATGATGTGTTGGAATATCTCGCTTTTGGGATGAGTTATGAATAAATATTAGATGATTTTCCCTATCTGACGCAACAGGATATTTTGGCTTGTTTAAGTTTTTTAAAATAGTTATCATATTATGTTTCAGTTATCACTGCTAATAATGATTGTATAGTAAGAGCGTAAGGCTCGCGAGCTAGAAGCTCGCACTGTAGTCGTAATTAATTGACCGGACATAATATTATCTCCCTGAGTGAAATCATGCCCAAAGACTTCTCCGGTAAAAATCTCCGAGGCCGCAATTTCAAAGGTCAAGACCTCACAGGTGCAAAATTCATCGGTGCCGACATCCGAGGCGCAAACTTCACCAATGCCATCCTCAAAGAAGCTGACTTCACCCGTGCCAAAGCTGGACTGCAACGTCGATGGACAATTTTTCTACTAACTATCTCGCTATTTCTATCGTTAATATCGGGATTGATGTCAGGCATAACTTCTTTTTGGGTAACATTGCTTTTCACTCCAGATAACATCAAACAGTACACCCTGATTCCAGGTGTCTTCCTGCTGATAGTTTTGGCAATCTTCTTTATTGTTACCGTGCACCAAGGTTTAGTGGCAGGGGAAGTGGCAATAGTAGTGGCAGCGGCAATGGTAGCGCCAGTGGCAAGGGTAGGGGCAGTGGCCGTGGCCGTGGCAGCGGCTGCGGGAGTGGCAATGGCAGCGGCAGTGGCAGGGGCAGTGGCAGGGGCAGCGGGAGTGGCAGTGGCAGTGGCGGTGGGAGGGGTAGGGGCAGGGGCAGTGGCAGTGGCAGTGGCAGGGGTAGGGGTAGGGGTAGGGGTAGGGGTAGTGGTAGTGGCAGCGGGAGTGGCAGTGGCAGTGGCAGTGGCAGTGGCAGTGGCAGGGGCAGGGGTAGCACTAGGTATTTACGTTGCTTGGCGTGCTCTGGCTGGGGATGAGAAACACGCCTTGATTCGCACCATTGCGATTGTCTTTGCCGCTACAGGTGGCACTAGCTTTCGCAATGCAGATCTAACTGATGCCAATTTCACTGAGGCAACCCTCAAAAGTACAGATTTGAGAACAGCCAATCTTACTCGCACTTGCTTCCGCAATACAGAAAAACTCGATCGCGCGCGAGTCGGTAATTCGATATTAGCTGATACCCGCGTCCGAGAATTACTCATCACTGGCAAGGGCTACAAAAAATCATATTTCGGTGCGAATCTCCAAGGAGCAAACCTGACAGGGGTTGATCTCAGCTATGCTAATCTCAAGCAGGCTAACCTCAGCGAAGCAACTTTGCATCAAGCTAATTTGGAATTCGCAAACCTGACTGAAACTCAAGCCTTAGCAACAGATTTTACAAAAGCTTATTTTACAGGTGCTTGTTTGGAAGCTTGGAACATTGACGCTAATACAAAGCTCGATCGCGTTAACTGTCGGTTTGTTTTTCTTCTAGAATATCCCCAACCGGAAACTGGCGATCGCGAACGCCGCCCTCACGACCCCAGTAAATGTTTTGAACCGGGGGATTTCGAGAAACTCTATAAAAAGATTATGGAAACTGTGCAAATCCTCCTCAAAGATGGGATTAACCCCGAAGCTTTTGTCGCCGCTTTTAAGAAGTTAATGCGAGAATTTCCAGACATTACACCCGAGTCAATTCAAGGAGTTGAGAAGAAAGAAAACGATGTTTTACTGACTCTCAAAGTTCCAGAAGGAACTGATAAGGGTAAAGTTGAGCAAATTTGGGACGAAGTTTATCAAGCAAGGCTAGAAGCTCAAATGCGAACCGAGCAATTAAAATCTAAAGATGAAATTATTGAAATAGAAAGACATAACTACCGTCTTTTTCAAGACTTTGTGAGAGGAGTGTTTAGTAAAAATTTTGAGCAAGATGAACTTTTAAAGTTGACTCGGCCATCTGTTGATGTTAGTATTACTAATACTAATACACCTCAATCTAAATTAGAGAGTACAGCTATGAACCCAACCAACAGCAACAACATCAATGCTAGAGATATTAATCAATCAACTTTAAATAGCAATATCAGCGGTACAGTTACCAACTCGATTAATCAGCTACCAGCTTCTCCTCAAAGTGATCAACCGGGAATCAAAGAATTATTGACTGAGTTACAAACAGCGATCGAGGCTGAAACTGATTTATCTGATGAGGATAAAGCTGAAGCCTTGGAACAGGTAAAAGCTTTGGCAGAAGTAGGGAAAAATCCCCAGGAAAGCACCATGCAAAAGACGGGGAAAACGGCAATGAAGATTCTGAAAGGGACTATTGCTGGTTTACCTAGCGCGGCGACGTTGGTAGAAGCTTGCAGTAAATTGTTGCCCGCGATCGCAAGTCTCTTACTTTTACCCTAAAATCCAATATCAACGCCCAGTAAGTAATGGTATTTTTAGGGCGGGCGAGACGCCCACCCCACGAATATTCTTCGCTTCAATCAAAATGACAGCGCAGCTTACCGTTCAGATTTTCTCGGCGGTGTACCGTTAGCCCGCGAACGACGGATCAGCACGCTCATCACCTGCTTCGGATTAGCCGCACGTTGTAGGGGACTCCAATCGCCGACTTCGGCAAATCCCAGCCGATACAAAGTGAGTATGGTTTCCCTGACTCCCTTCGGCGAACCGACAACCGTTAACAGCACCACTTCCTGTTCGCATACTGCTGCTGAGTCGTCATTTGGGCGATCGGACAAGTTGTCGTCAGGCACTAATTCCTGTGACATATTGTGTTCTCCTGGTTTTGGGTTTTCTAGGAAAACCCAAAAACCCAGCCGCCCCGCAGTTCAACACATAGCAGGGCGGCTACAGAGGATGTTAAGATACTCAGTTAGCCTCCAGACTGCTTGTACCAGTTTGGCGGTTAGCTGTCCATTGCTGTTCGTAGCAGCTTTGGGCAGTGCAACTAGATTTTTGGGCGACGCGGGCTGCCTCATCTACAAGCAAGCAACCTCTCACTTCAAAGCGTAGCCGCAGATGGGGGCCGCCGTCAATCGATTTTAGATTTTAGATTTTAGATTTTAGATTTGGGATTTGGGATTTGGGATTGAAGAATTGAACCCCGGACTAATCTGGGGACTTTGGGGGTTTTGATGCGGGATTGGCGGGTTTTGGGCGATCGCACCAATGAGACTCACAAAACGATCGCCTTTTCAACTTACCAACTACAACGGCGATACTTTATCGCGTTCAATCTCCTCGTGGTGAGTTGTTTTCCCGTTCAAAATTGTGCCATCATCGGGCGGATTTTGCGGGCGATCGCGCTTCCGAAAGCGATCGCGAGCCGAGACAACCACCACATACAGAACCGGCACTATAAACAAACTCAAGACAGTAGAAACAACCATCCCCCCCGCGATCGCATTCCCTAGCGATCGGCGACTGGCGGCACCCGCACCTTCTGGATTAACCAGAGGAGCAATACCCAAAATGAATGATAAAGAAGTCATCAAAATCGGTCGTAAACGCTCTTGAGAAGCCTCAACTGCCGCCTTAGCAATTGAATATCCCCGCTCCCGTAACTGGTTCGCAAACTCCACGATTAAAATCGCATTTTTACTAGCCAATCCAATCAACATCACCAAACCAATCTGGCAATAAACATCATTCGCCAAACCCCGCAACGACTGAGCTAAAAGCGCACCCAAAATCGCCAGAGGCACCGATAGCAAAATAATGAAAGGATCGACATAATTTTCGTACTGCGCCGCCAACACCAAGAACACAAAAATCAGCCCCAAACCGAAAATAATCGGTGCTTGACCGCCCGATTCAATTTCTTCTAAAGAACTCCCCGACCATTCATAGCCAAAACCCGAGGGTAACACTTGAGCCGACACCTTTTCCATCGATTTTAGCGCCTGTCCAGAACTCGCTCCCGGAGCCGGAGAGCCAGTAATTTCAATTGACCTATATAAATTGTAGTGGTTAACAGTTTGTGCCCCCACCACCGGAGTTATCTTCACCAAATTGCTCAAAGAAACCATTTCATTCTTTCCAGAACGCACATACAATTTCCCAATATCTTCAGGGTTATCACGAAACTGTTTATCCGCCTGAACATACACCCGATAATTGCGCTGCTGCAGGTTAAAATCGTTCACATACTGAGCACCCAGAGCCGTTTGTAACGTACTGAAAACATCATTAATCGGAATATCTAGAGCCTTAGCTCGATTGCGGTCAACCTCCACAATTAACTGAGGCGTATTCGCAGCAAATGTACTAAATACCGCTTGCAATCCCGGTGTCTGATTTGCCTGCTTCAAAATCCCGCCCATAGTCTGGACTAAGCCATCTAAACCGCCGTTACCTTTGCGGTCTTGCAATTGAAATTGGAAACCCCCAAATTGACCTAAACCTTGAATAGCCGGCGGATTCACTGGGAAAATTCTCGCTTCGGGAATCGAGAAAAACTTACCCCGCAACTTACCAATAATCGCTTGTACAGTTTGATCTTCTCCGTGACGTTCTTCCCAGGCTTTCAGCGTAGTAAATATAATGCCTTGATTAGAAGTGCTACCGCTAAAACCAAATCCACCCACTGAAAAAGTCCCGACAACTTCAGGAAGTTTGAGGATTTCTGCTTCTACTTGATCCATTACTTTCTGAGTGTATTGCAGCGAAACACCTTGGGGCCCTTGAATAATTGTCATAAAATAGCCCTGGTCTTCTTCCGGGATAAATGCTGTGGGGACTGATAAATAAAGCCAAGCTGTTACTCCCAGAGAAGCGATGAACACGAGGGTGACAATAGTCTTAATTCCTGTGAGAAATATTAACGATTTGCGATATTGCCGCTGTACCCAATCTAGAACTCCATTAAACCTGTCAAAAACCCAACCCAGCGGGCCCCCAAACTTCGGTCCTCGACGCAGTAATATTGCTGAAAGTGAGGGCGTGAGAGTAATAGCAATAAAGGTAGAAAGCAGGACGGAAAAAGCAATTGTTAGCGCAAATTGTTTATAAAGCGCTCCTGTAGTTCCGGGGAAAAATGCCACGGGTACGAACACTGCCATCAACACTAAAGAAGTCGCAATTACAGCGCTAAAAAGCTCCCGCATTGACTCAAAAGCCGCTTGGCGGGCATTCATCCCTTGGCGGATCAGGCGGTCAATATTTTCTACTACAATGATAGCGTCATCAACCACTAATCCCGTCGCTAATGTCAGACCAAACAGAGATAAACTGTTAATCGTAAATCCGAAAACTTTGATAAAGGCAAACGTCCCAATCAAAGAAATTGGAATTGTGATGATAGGAATAATAGTTGTGCGCCAGTCTTGCAAGAAAACAAAAATAACTATAACAACTAGCAAGACAGCTTCAAATAATGTCTTGACTACTTCTGCCATCGACTCTTCTACAAACAAAGTCGTGTCCAGCGCTACTCTATGTATCAAGCCCGGAGGGAAAGCAACCGCTAGTTTTTCCATTTCTGTCTTGACGGCATGGGCAACATTCAAAGCATTACTTCCAGGCAGTTGGTAAATCCCTAAACCTACTGCATCATTGCCTCGAAATCGCAGAAATGAGCTGTAATTCTCTGCCCCTAGTTCTGCTCTCCCCACATCTTTTAATTTAACTAACGTTCCATTGGTCTCTGTTTTGAGGACAATTTCTTCAAATTCTGCTGGTTCTTTGAGGCGACTTTCAGCACGCAAGTCAATTTGATACATTTGTCCCTGTGGAGCAGGTTCTTGACCAACTCTCCCAGCACCAACTTGCAAGTTTTGTTCGTTGAGAGCTCTCGTTACATCTTGCATTGTGAGACGGCGAGCTGCTAATTTATTAGGGTCTATCCACAAACGCATTGCATAGCGTCTTTCTCCAAAAATTCGCACGTCGCCCACACCTTTTACCCGTTTTAAGGCATCTGCTAAATATAGGTCAGCGTAGTTGCTTAAAAAGATGGTGTCGTATTCTTTATTTTCGGTAAATAAACCGATCGCTAATAGGAGACTTGTAGATTGTTTGGTAACTCTAACTCCTGTGCGTTGTACGGCATCTGGTAATTGGGGTTGAGCAACTGCAACTCGATTTTGAACATCGACGCCGGCAATGTCTTTGTTGCGCGATGAATCAAAGGTAGCTGTAATGGTGCTGGTGCCATCGTTACTACTACTGGAAGTTAGATATTTTAGTCCTTCAACCCCGTTGATTTGCCTTTCTAGGATGTTGGTAACGGCATTTTCGACAATTTCAGCACTCGCCCCGCTATAGTTAGCTGTGACGTTGATTTGGGTAGGGCTAATGTCGGGGAAGCGCTCGATAGGTATGCTGGGGATGCTGATTGCCCCTACCAAGATAATAATTAAGGCGCAGACGCTAGCAAAGACTGGTCGTTTAATAAAGAAATCTGCAAACATTATTTGGGTAATGGGTAGTTGTTAGTTGATAATTCGTAATTTCTAATTTCTAATTAGACTTACGTCAAAAATTAAAATTTCCCCTTTTTTAATAGCTGAGCAATCAAGTAGTTTCACATACAGTACGTAGTTGCGCTTGTGCGCTCTTAAGAAGTGAATTAAGAGTGCTAAAGCGCAACAACATACCTTATTTTTTGCTTCCTACTGGTAATTTTTCCCCAGCTTTTTCCCCTTCCTCTTGAGCCATAATCGGAACACCGTCTGTCAGGTTAAGGATGCCTGCGGTAACAATTTTTTCCCCGGCTTTCAAACCTTGAATAACTTGATAATTATTCCCCTCAATGGCTCCCAATTTCACGGATTTTTGTCGCGCTACTAAAGGTGGCATCCCAGGTTTTGGCTGTTCCGGCTTTTGAGCTGTGAAGACAAAAGTTTCCCCACCTAAGCGAGTGACTGCTGTTACTGGAACTAAAATTCCGGGGTTCTGTTTCCAGATGACTTTAGCTTTTACAAACTGGAGATTAAGCAGTTCGCCGGTGGGGTTGGGAAAGGTGGCTTTAGCTAAAATTGTTTGGGAATTGGCGCTGACGTTGGGGGAGATAAAACTGATTTGACCTTGGGCGATCGCCTTACCTTGAGCGTCGAGCATTTGTACTGGCAGCCCTAAGCGTAATTGAGGCTGCCGTTCCAAAGGAATTGATAACCGCAAATCTAGCAATTGGTTCTCAGTCAGGGTGGCAAGGGCATCACCTTTTTGCAAGTAATCACCTACTTTCACTGGTATGTCGCCGATGACTCCTGCGAAGGGCGCGATGACGGCAGTTTCTTGTAGTTGTACTTCAAAGCCGCGCACTTGAGCGGCGGCCTCGGCAACTTGCGCTTCAGCTTGATCGAGCTGTTCTTGGCGAGTGCCGTTGGCTAACTGCGCTAATCTGCTCTTGGCTTGTGCAACTTCTGCTTCGGCTTTGGCTATTTCCTCTGGGCGCGAACCGTTTTGCAATTGCCGCAAAGCTTGCCGCTGCTGTTGCAAGGCTGCTGTCCGGCGCTCGATCTCGGCTTGTCTGTTCTTTTGTCGCTGCTCAAACCGCCTTTGAGCTTCTCGGAGGTTGGCTTTGGCGCTGCCTTCTTTTTGGGTGTATTGCTCAAGAGTGTTGGCAGATTCTGCACCTTCTCTTGCCAATGCCTGATATCTGGCAAGCTGCTGGGTGGCTAATTTTGCTTCGGCTGTGCTTGCTTCTATTTGCGCTCTTGCTTGGGCGATGTCTTCTAAGAGGCTACCTGTTTGGGCATCGGCGAGGTCAGCTTCAGCTTGGCTAACGCGGGCTTGGGCTTGACCAATTTCTTCTGGCCGAGAGCCCGATCGCAGTTGGGCGAGGTTGGCTTGGGCTTGCGCGACTTGGGCTTGAGCTTGGGCGATTTCTTCGGGCCTGGTTCCTGCTTGCAACTCGGCTAAGTGGGATTGAGCGCGGATCAGGTTGGCTTGAGATTGCCTCAAGTCAGCTTGGGCGCTGTCGCTTTTCATGCGGGCGATGGCTTGTCCTTTGTTTATGAAGTCCCCGGATTTGACAAAAATCTCGGTGACTAGCCCTTCTGCTTCGGGTTTGATTTCTACCGAACGCTTGGCCTCTAAGCTGCTGACAAATTCGGAGGCTTCTTGGACTGAGCTGGTTTGTACGGCTGCGAGCTTGACTGGTATGCCTGGGGGTTGGGCTGCTGCTGCCGGTTGCTGTGCGCGATTATGACCCGATTGCCACGAGTACCAGCCGAAACCTGCTGCGCCTGTGGCGATCGCGATCGCGGCAATTAGGGGCCAGCGCGATCGGGGTTTAGCAGCACGTTCGGGGCGATCGGCAACGGCTGCAAAATCTTCTGGTTGATCGCTGTCTGCATCGGTTGGGTGCAGTTCGGGTTTAGCAACAGGTTGGGGGCGATCGGCAACGGTGGCAGAATCCTGCGGTCGATCGTTGTCTGCATCAATTGGGTGCAGTTCCGGTGTGGGAGATTTTTGCTTTTCAGCTTCAACGACGGATTCTGGGGATTTAGAATAACTCATTGGCAGCACCACTTAGATTTTTTTTAACTTCTGACTGAGACTTGGGCGAAATCTTTGATTTTCCGGCGTTCCTCTCAAACATGGGGGAATAAGGACAAGGGATTTTAAAGATGATGGAATCGGGAAAGTCTCTTTTTAATGAGGTTGGAGTATGTGCAGGGCTTTAGTCTCATCACAGTTAGCCCAGCCTGATGGTGATTATTTTTAGGAAAGCTTCTTGTTATTTCTCAAAAGTTACGATGGCAGGCAAGATTGCACATCCTTCTTATGACTCACCTGAGTGGGTGAGTTGGAAAGATTTTTCCTTGGAGTCGGCGGATTTAGCGAAGGTTGGGGAGTCACGCACTCCGGCGAGCGCACTTTTTTCCTTGGCTAGTTGCTCGGTTAACCACTCTATCTCTGACGCCAGCACTGACTTGCAGCGATCGCGAGAGGCAAATTGATAGTCATCTGTTAGTGGATATTCGCTCTTGAGACTTTCGATGTAGTCTTGCCGGGTGTAGCAGGCTCGCAAGCGGTGTTCCAATAGCTTCAGCCGTTCAGCAGGCTCTAAGTCGCCAAAAAAGAAAAACTTGATTTGGAACCGGGAACCACTGTTAACCCAGCTTTCTTGAGGGTGTTCGAGCATTTTTTGCCGCCAGAGTTCGCGCCCTTGGGCGGTAATTCCGTAGATTTTGCGCGGACATCCCGCATCTCCGGCTTCTTCGGCAATTGTCGCAATCTGGCCTCGCTCTTCCAAGCGCTTCAGGAGTGGGTAAATCGCTCCATAGTTGACGCTGATGCAACTGCTCATAAACAGCTCCAGTTTTTGCTTTAGCCGATAGCCGTGCATGGGTTGCAACTGTAGCAGTCCAAGGGCTGATAATTCAAGCATTTATATCAATTTGATATTATAGTCTGGATTATATCACTATATCGGATTCAAGGGCGATCGGGTCAATCGATTTTAGATTTTAGATTTTAGATTTTCGATTGACTTGCGCGAGATAAATGCGGGGGCTTGAGGATTTTCGATTTTCGATTTGGGATTGATTCCACGGATAGATCACGTGGCGGGTACCATCAAGAAATTCCTGGTCACTACCTAGTTTCAAAGAAAATTGACACTTGAGTACATAGTTAATAAATTTTGTCAATCCCCTTAAGATATACTTTTCAATATCTAGAGTGAATTTTTTTGTGGAACAGGCATCTTGCCTGTTCTTGAGAGTGGTGCAATATCTCAGATTTATGCCACATATCTCTTCTTGGCAAGAGGATCAGAACCTTTATTGGTAGGGGTTGGTTGAATTTTTCAACATTGATGGCAGCCACTGTTTTTTCGTAGCCAATAATCCTCTTGTTTCTCTTAAGTATTGCTGCGAAAAAAGGGTGTGTTTTCTTTCCAATCTCCCTGTTTTTAATCTACGGATATGTGATATATTCGCTCTTTTTTTTGACTCGTAAAAAAAGCAACGCACCTATGGATACTTAAACCTAGATGTTTTTTGTCAGTTCGCAATCATCCTCAAAGAGGATTTTTTAGGAAAACTTTTCCGATTATATGCTATCACTATGAATGACATAAAGAGAGGGATTTATCTTGCTCATCAAACCCAATTTAACGCCCTGTAATTACTTGAAATAGCCAGCCCAAAAGCATCACGCTCAAGAAAATCACGCCTCCGACAATTAATATCAAACCCAACAGCAACGCCGCCACAAATAGCCAATCGGCTTTTTTGCCTTGTTCAGGGGAACCTAAATGAGCATCCAGCAATTCTATATTTTTGACATTAGCTTTCCAAGCAACATCCAACAAATCTCCGGCTACCGGTACAGTACCAGCCACTGTATCAAACACGATATTAGCTGCCATTTTTACTAAGGTCTCTTGAGGCACTCCCATTTGAGCGGATTTGAAGACAACATATCCTGCAAAAATTGAACTGATTACATCGCCGCCGCCCGGTATCAGTCCCAGTATAGGATCGAGTCCGATGCGGTACTTTGTGCCGGGAATCGGAATTGCATTGTCTAGTAAATGGCTGATCCGGCGCAGTCGGCGCAAGGATGCTACATGAGATGGGCTGGGGTTATTTGGGGAGGAACTTTGTATAGGAGAACGTGACATTTAATGGCTCTCGATTGCGATATTACTGCTAGTTTATGATATTTATTGAAGCATATTCAATTTTTTTCACTATGCCTCAAGCAGATTTTTACTGATTTTGGGCGATCGCCTTTTGTTTGTTTTTGAATGCACAGAAACCCGGTTTCTGTTCAAAACCGGGTTTCTTGCTTCTAGCTGGGGGCTTTTAATTTAGCCTGTTATTTGTTGCCTTCAGTGAAGTCGGCGTCAATCACGTCGTCGCCGCCGCCTGTCGGGCCACCGTCTCCGTAGCCGCCGGGGCCACCAGGGCCGTCAGTTGGGCCGCCTGCTTGCTGGTACAGGTTGCTGCTGACAGCGTAGAATGCTTGCTGCAACTCTGTTGTTAGGGTTTTGATGCGATCGTCATCTTCACTACCAATGGCCTCGCGCAAGTCTTTGAGCAACCCTTCAATCTTAGTTTTGTCATCAGCGGGAACTTTATCGCCCAATTCTGCTAACTGCTTCTCGATTTGATAGGCTTGAGAATCAGCTTGGTTTTTGCGATCGATCCTTTCGCGACGTTCCTTGTCAGCAGAAGCATTGGATTCGGCTTCCTTCACCATGCGCTCGACTTCATTGCTGGGCAAAGTAGAAGCACCAGTAATGCTAATCGATTGCTCCTTGCCAGTACCTTTATCCTTAGCAGCTACATTCAAAATACCGTTAGCATCGATATCGAAAGTAACTTCAATTTGAGGTACGCCACGGGGGGCTGGTGGAACTCCATCTAAGCGGAAGGTTCCCAAATCCTTGTTATCATTCGCCATTTCCCGTTCGCCTTGCAAAACGTGAATTTCCACGTTTGTTTGGCCGTCTACAGCAGTCGAGAAAGTTTCCGACTTCTTGGTAGGAATAGTGGTGTTGCGGGGAATGATTTTGGTCATCACGCCACCCAAGGTTTCGACGCCGAGAGACAGCGGAGTAACGTCGAGCAACAAGATGTCTTTGACTTCGCCGGAGAGTACGCCGGCTTGAATTGCTGCACCGACTGCGACCACTTCATCCGGGTTTACCGTTTGGTTGGGGTCTTTGCCGAGGATTTTTTTGACCAGTTCTTGCACCGCAGGAATGCGTGTAGAACCACCAACTAAGACGACTTCATTAATTGCAGATTTGTCTAACTTGGCGTCGCGGATCGCATTTTCTACGGGGATGCGAGAGCGATCGATCAAATCCGAGCACAGTTCTTCAAACTTGCCCCGCGTCAAAGTCGTGTCCAAGTGTTTTGGCCCGTCTTGAGTCGCGGTAATAAACGGCAGGTTGATTTCTGCTTGGGTAACGCTTGAAAGCTCAATCTTGGCTTTTTCTGCAGCTTCCGTCAGGCGTTGCAGTGCTTGTTTGTCTTTGCGAAGATCAATGCCTTCGGCTCTTTGGAATTCATTAGCGATGAAATCAACAATTTTTTTATCGAAATCGTCACCGCCGAGGTGAGTGTCTCCAGAAGTTGCTAACACTTCAAACACGCCGTCGCCTACTTCGAGAATAGATACGTCGAAAGTACCGCCACCTAAGTCAAATACGAGGATGGTTTCGTTGCTCTTTTTATCTAACCCGTAAGCTAAAGCTGCTGCTGTAGGTTCGTTAATAATCCGCAGCACTTCTATACCGGCAATTTTTCCCGCGTCTTTCGTAGCTTGGCGCTGGGAGTCGTTAAAGTAAGCGGGAACAGTAATTACCGCTTGGGTAACAGTTTCGCCGAGGTATTTGCTGGCGTCTTCTACGAGTTTGCGGAGAACTTGTGCAGAAATTTCTTCTGGGGCAAATTGCTTGCCACGGGCGGGACAGTCTAGTTTGAGGCTGTTGCCGACTTTGAGAACTTTGTAGGAAACTTCAGTGGTTTCGTGGGTTACTTCATCAACCCGACGCCCGATAAACCGTTTTACTGAGTAAAAGGTGTTTTCGGCGTTCATCACGGCTTGACGCTTGGCGATTTGTCCGACAAGTTGATCCCCATTTTTAGCGTATGCTACTACAGAAGGTGTGGTGCGACCCCCTTCGGCGTTGGCTATGACGGTGGGTTTGCCGCCTTCCATAACTGCGACGCAGGAGTTTGTCGTACCTAAGTCAATTCCAACTACTTTTCCCATAGGGGTGTTCCGGCTCCAATCTCTACAAAATTTTGGTTTTCTATCTGTGTGATAGTCTGGTTATTCAGGACTGCGATTTCACCTGTGGGGGGTGTACGGATAGTGAGTCCTGCTTTAATACAGTCTTAGATAGGTGCTTATCTCTATACTGCGGGTGGTTAGACCAGGCGATGAAGGCGTGTTTACCGAACCTTTTGGGGGACGGTTGCATTCATGAGGTTTACACCGCTACAGTTGTTGACTGCTTTTCTTTACTCTTCCTAATGTACGGTGTGCGATCGATTCGGGTATTGTGGCAAACCGTATACGTTGTGTTGTGTTTGCCGTCTTATGTGTATAAATTTTGTTTGGTTGGTAGGGGCGATCGGTTTTTTGGCTTCAAATCAGGTTTAATATCATTTCCGGTTACACCGGAATGATGTTGACGGTTGACGGTTGACAGTGAACAGCGAACAGCGAACAGCGAACAGCGAACTCGAATTTACTATTCCGATGCTAACGGATTTGATATAACATCAATTCTAAAAAGGGACAGGGCAATGCCCTGTCCCTACCCGTTTACTTCCAGGCTGTGCCTGAGAAAGAATATTTTATTGAGGAAGAGCCTCAAGTCCGCCTCGTGGGAATCTCGGAAAATTAGTGAATTTTCCAGCTTTTCATTGCTATTTTTTACCGATCAGCAGAGCTGCAGGAAAGTAACTGAGAGCGTCACCAATTGCCAAAGTACTGTTACTTTCTACCGCCTGATTTGTAATTGCATCTTTCCAAACCGACGGCATTTGCTCGGATAATTTCAAATTAGTATCTTTCCAAACTTGTTTGCCGATCGGCATTTCTTCCGGTTTGACAATTCCCGTCAAAAACCGGGGAGCAATGACAATAACTGTAGTCTCTCCAAAGCTTCTGGCAAAGGCAACAACATTATCTTTAAAAGTGCCAACCGCTTCCAGGGGCAGATAATCGCCAGATTGAAAAACTTGCAAGTATTTTTTTCTCGCTTCTAGCGCTCTTGCCGTCAAAAACAACTTAATTCTCGCGTCTTCTCGCGTCGCAATCAAATCTTCAACCAGTTGCAAAATATCCGTCTGAGCTTGTTCTTTAATTTCCCGCAAAACCTCGATTCTGCGCTCAAAATCCACGGGACGGCGGTTATCGGGATCGACGTGGCTTAAATCCCAGAATTCCGTCCCTTGATAAATGTCGGGAACGCCCGGAGCCGTGATTTTCAGCAGCGTTTGAGATAAAGAATTGAAAATTCCGTAATTAGCTACTTTTTTACAGAAAGGTGTAAATTTGTTGAGAAACTGATTTTGTTCCGAAGGTTCGAGAACGGTATCGACAAAGGTCATAAAACCAGCTTCGTAATCGTTATCCGGTCTCAGCCAAGCCGTATAAACTTTTGCTTCGCGGACAGCTTTAATCACATAATCTTTCAGGCGATCGACATAATCAGTGTTTTCAATTCCCTCAAAGGGAAAACTGCCGAGCAGAGTTTGGTACAGGAAGTATTCGTCATTAGTATCTGGAACCATTCGATTCGCAAAGTTGACTTTCTTAGAAGAGTTTACCTCTCTCCAAGACCTGACTTGCTGTTCCCATTCATCGGGAATTTCTGACAAAACGTTTATTCTGGCTCGCACATCTTCGCCGCGTTTGGTATCGTGGGTAGCTGTAGCATTCATTTTGTGCGGCCAAGCGACTTGCTGTTGTTTGTTGAACTCGTGAAAATCTCCCAGCGACACGCCGAACTGACTGGGATTTCCTCCCACTTCGTTGAGGGATAAAAGCCGATAGTAGACGTATAAAAGCGTGTCTTCAACGCCTTTTGCCATTAATGGGCCCGTCAACTGCTGGAGTTTCATTACAAAGTGCCGACGCTGCTCTTTTTGTTCTGGTGTTAGAGTTTCTTCTTCTTCCAGTAACAGCACCGTTTCGATAAATTTAAGTTCCTTGAGGAGTCGGGGTGCTTGTTGTTTGGCATGGGCGATCGCATATTGTACGTAAGTGCGATCGGACTCTCTCAAACCGTCTTGATTGATGTAAGTTCGGTAGACTGGAAAAATTGTCAAAACAGCCGCCAATGCTTTTTCCAAACCGGGACGAGTAAAGTCATTTCCCTGTCTCGACTGACCGGAGATATTCTTCAAAAGTTGAGCTAGATTGTCTACATCTCCCGCCAAGTTTTTCTCAACAATCAGTCCTTTTTTATCTAAAAATAACTGTTCATAGGGAACATTCAAGCGAGTAAATCTCTGATATATTTCGCTAAATTGCTGTTCGCGATCGCACCGACAAAAAACGCCGTTTACGTAATTCAAAAAGTCGTAGCCGCTCGTTCCCTCAATTGGCCAATATGACGGCAAATCTTCTTCGTGTTCCAGAATTTTTTCAACAGTAATGTAAGTATCTCCGACCTTCTCCCGGAGCCGTTTCAAATATTCTGTGGGGTCGTAAAGCCCGTCGATGTGGTCGATTCTCAATCCGGTAAACTTTCCCTCATCAACCATGTCGAATATCAGAGCATGGTTTTTGTGAAAAACTTTAATCTCTTCAACTTTTACCGAAATAAGCTCGTTGACCGTAAAAAACCTTCGGTAGTTAATTTCTTCTGCCCCCACTTTCCAGAAAGACAGACGGTAAAACTGCTCGGAAAGCAAATCGTCTAGCAGATTAAAGCTTTCGGCATTCCCCTTTTCTCCGTTAAAAACTTTGATATTTTCATCAATGAATTCCTGTACAAGGGGATTTTGGTTGTAGAGTTCCCACAGCAGCCCTTTGACAAAAGCTATCTGATCGTATCGGGTTTTACCTTTAGTTTCTGAAGGTGTATTTTTAATCAAATAAAGAATTCCTAAAAACTTGATAAAATCTGGATGGCGTCTGCCTAATTCTCTGGCTAAATGCCCCAAATTATGACTAATAAATTTAGCATAAGATTCAATTCTTACGGGCAATTGTAAGCTATAATAATTGATGCTCAGCCCATTTTCGCTGTATTTGAGTTGAATCTCGCCATTTTCCAAACACTCTCCATAAAAATTGCCCAGCAGCGGAGCCAGCACTCGACCTCTGAGATGTTCGTAAGCATGATTCCATTCAATATCAAAGTAATCGAAATAGTCGGAATCTGGCCCGTGTTCCAATACGTCTAACAGCAGCAAATTTTGAGTGTCGTAAGCCATGTGGTTCGGGACAATATCTTGCAGCCATCCCATGTTCCGTTTCTTGATTTCGTATGTGAGGGCTTCAAAATTTTCTGAAGTTCCCAATTCGGGATTGAGCTGATTTGAGTCAACGACATCGTATCCGTGAGAGCTGCCTTTTCTGGCTTTAAATATCGGTGAAGCGTAAAGGTCGGTAATTCCTAAATCTTCTAGATAACTAAGGATTTGTTTGGCGGCTTCAAAGTTAAAACCTCCATGAAATTGAATCCGATAAGTTGTTGTGGGAATTCTCATCATGTTAATTTTACTCCTGGTTTTTTAGGGTTTTCTCTTTTAATATATGAGGCAGAGCCTCCTCTACTGCATTCCCCGGCAGAGGCCATTGGTGTCAACTTAAGACTGAAACCCCTGATAAATCTCGCTTTTAACCCAGTCTCGATCCCCCTAAATCCCCCTTAATAAGGGGGACTTTGATAAGATTCCTGTCCCCCCCTTATTAAGGGGGGCTAGGGGGGATCGAGCCCTAATCGTCAGACAGCAGACCGATACTACGTTTAACGTTAAGTTGTCACCAATGGGCAGAGGCTGGGAACGAGAGAGGCTCTGCCTCCCGTTTCTTGTTAGACTACATTCCGCGGCGTAGCCTGAGAACGAACGAGAGAGGTTCTGCCTCCTGTTGCTTGTTCCTAGGCTCTGCCTGGGAGCGCCTGTATTTGAGGCTCTGCCTCCCGTTTTAATTACTCTAATTCATAGAGTGCAAAACTATGCGGTTTAATGGTCAATTTTTGCTCTGAAGTTATCTTTTCAGGCAAGCTAGAACCTGAACCCATCCATTTTTCATCAGCAGAGTCTAAAATTTTGTGACCGTTGCCTTGGGGCAGTGCAGCCGTAAAAGCAACATCTTGCGTGTTGAAGTTTAGAATGCAGAATATCTGGCTGTCATCTGTCCAGCGACGTAGAAATAAGATTTTTTCTGCTTCAATGTTGGACACTTCTAGACTGTTTTTGTCGAGTTTTTTAAGCGCTGGTATTGTCCGCCGCAGTTGAATCAAATGTTGGTGCCATTCCCAAAGGATTTTGTGTTTGCCTTCGGTTTGTTTTTCCCAGTTTAACTTACACTTATCGAAAGTCTCAGGACTCTGGGGGTCGTGAAACTTGCCTCGGCCTTCAAAGATTTTAAATTCTTGTTGTTTGTCCTTGCGGATAGCTTCAATTAAGTTTTCGTCCGAGTGGGAAACGAAGTAAAAAAACGGTGCTTCTTCTCCGTATTCTTCTCCCATAAAAAAGAAGGGAATGTAGGGAGAAATTAAGACGGTGCCGGCTGCGAGTTTCAATCCTTCAAAGTCAACTATTTTGGATAGTCTGTCTCCCAAAATACGGTTGCCGATTTGGTCGTGGGTTTGGGCAAACACCAGAAATTTATGACCCGGTTCATCCTTAACAGAATTGCCGTGTCTCCGCTTTCTGTGGGGGGCGTACTGGCCGGAGTAAACAAAGCTTTCTTTGAATGCTTTTTCTAAGTGTTCGCACTTGCCGAAATCTTGGTAGTATCGGTCGTTTTCTCCGGTGAGCAAGGCGTGCAGTGCGTGGTGGAAATCATCGCACCATTGGGCGTCTAATCCGAAGCCACCGAGTTCTTTAGGACGTATTGTGCGGACATCATTTAAGTCACTTTCGGCTATTAAGTAAAGTTGCCGTCCTAGTTCTTGGGAAATATCGGCTGTGGCATCGGATAGTTCTTGTAAAAAAGGTCTTGCACCGACTTCAAATATTGCTTGAATTGCATCTAATCTCAGGGCATCGATGTGATAATCTCGAAACCAGTAGAGGGCGTTTTCAATAAAGTAGTTGCGTACGCCGTCGCTGTAGGCATCGTCGAAGTTTAATGGGTCTCCCCAAATCGAGCCGTATTTTGATGTAAAGTAGGGGCCGAAGTCCCTGAGATAATTTCCTTCGGGGCCGAGGTGGTTGTAAACTACATCGAGAATTACTGAAATACCGTGTTCGTGGCAGGCGTTGACGAGTGTTTTGAAGCCTTCGGGGCCGCCGTAGGAGTTTTGAACCGCGTAGGGATATACGCCGTCATATCCCCAGTTTCTATCGCCAGGAAATTGGGCTACTGGCATTATTTCGATGGCGTTGATTCCCAATTCTTTAAGTTGTTTTAGCTGGGGAATTATTGTTTCAAATGTTCCGGCTTGGGTGAAGGTGCCGACGTGCAGTTCGTAAATAATCATTTCGGCTAGTGGCACGCCTTGCCAATTTGTGTCAGTCCAAGTAAAAATATTTTCATCTATTACTTGCGACGGAGCGTGTACGCCTTGGGGTTGATATTTTGAGGCTGGGTCTGGTCGGTCGGTTTTTCCTTCGATTTGGTAAGTGTAAAGGGTTCCTGGTTCGATGTCTGTAGCTGTGGTTCGCCAATAACCTTCTGCCGATTGTTCCAGAGGTATCAGGCGTTTTTTTGGGGAAACAATTTGGACTGCCATTTGTTTGAGGGTGGGCGCCCAAACGGTAAATTCACATTGGTTATTGCCGAGGTAATTTGCTCCTATCTTCACTTTGAGCTGTTCTCCTTATAAAATAGGTTTGTAGTTCGATCGCCCGACGCGCTATCAAATGCTTGCCCTTAACGTTCAGCGCCTGTTTAGACGGTAATATTACTTAATATAACAAACAACTAACTTTAGACAGAGGCATCAAAGGGGAAAATTGGGTACGGGGCAAAATTAGCGGTTGGTTAGGCTTAAATTAGAGCAGGAATCGGCACGGGGCCGATCGCCAAATTAACGGCCTGCAAGCGTTAATATTTCTAGTTGATATCATGTCGAAAATCTACCTAAAGGTAGGTCAAAAATCAGCGCGAGTGTGGACTTTATGGTTATGGCTTTTGGACGGGAAATCTGCTGCAATCTCGACTCGGCGGAGTCTCGCGAGTGGTTGGTCACAAACGGGATCGGCGGTTACGCTAGCGGGACGATCGCAAATCTCCTCACCCGCCGCTATCACGGCTTGCTGGTAGCCGCCCTCAAACCCCCGCTGGGACGCACTTTGATGCTCGCCAAGCTGGACGAGACGGCGGTGTATCACGATCGCGCATATCCGCTTTATACAAACCGCTGGGCCGACGCGACGATGGAACCCCACGGCTACAAATACATCGAAAGCTTTCACCTCGAAGGCACGACGCCTGTTTGGAGGTTTGCTCTCGCGGACGCTATCCTGGAAAAGCGAATTTGGATGCAGCAAGGTGCTAACACAACATATATTCAATACCGCCTGCACCGTGCCTCACAACCGATCGCCCTCGCTGTCAAAGCCCTAGTCAACTACCGCGACTACCACCACACGACGAGCGTCGGCGACTGGCCGATGAGCCTACAGACCTTAGAAAGCGGGGTTTGCGTGACTGCATTTCCCAAGTCTGTACCCCTGTACCTGCTGACGGATGTCGAACCAGAGGCCAACTTTCGAGTTTCTACGCCTTTATACAATTGGCATTACGGATTTGACCTAGCAGCCGAAAAGCGGCGCGGATTGGACTGCTGCGAGGATCACTTGCACGCGGCGACTTTTCACATGACGATCGCACCGGGAAGTTCTCTCACATTGATAGCCAGCACCGAGAAAAATACCGAACTCAACGGCGGTACAGCTTTAGAAGAGCGCCGCACTTATGACCAACAACTGCTGCAAAACTGGTCAAAAGTGAGCGAATCTCCCGACTGGATCAATCACTTAGTGCTCGCAGCCGACCAATTTATCGTCAGCCGCCCGCTACCGGAGGAACCCGCAGGCAAAACGATTATCGCTGGATATCCCTGGTTCAGCGACTGGGGGCGCGACACGACGATCGCCCTACCCGGTCTCACAATCTGTACGGGGCGATGGGAAATTGCGCGATCGATTTTGCAGACATTTGCGCGGTATGTCGATCGGGGGATGCTGCCGAACCGCTTCCCGGATGCGGGTGGCGAACCGGAATACAACACCGCAGACGCCACTCTGTGGTACTTTGAGGCAATTCGCGCTTATATCGATGCCACGGGGGACGAGGAACTTTTGAGCGAACTCTGGCCTACTTTATGTGAGATTGTAGATTGGCACATACAGGGAACTCGGTATAACATTCGCCTCGATCCCGATGACGGTTTAGTCTACGCGGGCGAAACCGGCGTGCAACTGACTTGGATGGACGCGAAAATCGGCGATTGGGTGGTGACGCCTCGGATTGGTAAGCCGATCGAACTCAGCGCGCTTTGGTACAATGCTATACAAGCTATGGCAAGTTTTGCTCGAAAACTGGGCAAGCCTCACAATGAATACCAGCAATTGGGCGATCGAACGGCCGCCGGATTTCCTCGCTTCTGGAACGCCTCAACCGGTTACTGTTACGACGTTCTGGACGGCCCAGACGGACACGATAGCTCCCTGCGGCCCAACCAAATATTCGCCGTTTCCCTGCCCCTAGACTCGATTCCTCCTCACTCCGCCAACTCCTTGTCAGCGGGGCTGCGCCAGGAAACCCGCTATACACCGTTACTGACGCCCATCCAGCAGCGCGGCGTGGTGGACTGCTGCGCTCAACAGCTTCTGACTTCTGTCGGCCTCCGCAGCCTCTCGCCGCAGCACCCGCAATATCGCGGCGCATACGGAGGCGACCAATTCCAGCGCGACAGCGCCTACCACCAGGGCACAGTTTGGGGCTGGCTGATTGGCCCGTTTGTCTTGGCGCACTTGCACGTATACAAAAACCCAGCACAAGCTCGCGAATTCCTAGAACCTATGGCACATCATATAAGAGCCGGCGGAGTTGGCAGTCTGGGCGAAATTTTTGAAGGCGACGCCCCCCACTTGCCGCGGGGCTGCACGGCTCAAGCTTGGACAGTGGCTGAGGTGCTGCGGGCTTGGTTGGCAATTAATACTGTGGGTGTTTAAATGGTGTTTAAATGGGGAATGTTATCTTTGGTGGAAAAAGAGATTTATGGCATTATTATTAGCGGGCGATATTGGCGGAACTAAGACAATTTTGCGCTTGGTGGAAAGGACTGTTAACGGTGAAATGAACGCTCTTTACGAGTTCCGCTATCCGAGCGGGGAGTTTCCCGATTTAGTACCGATGGTGCAGCAGTTTTTGACGGAAGCTGCTATGAAATTGGATTTTGCGCCATTGCCTGAAAAAGCTTGTTTTGCGATCGCAGGCCCGGTGGTTAACAACAGCGCAAAACTGACTAATTTGCCTTGGCGCTTGGATGCGAAACGTCTGGAACAGGAATTAGGAATATCACACGTTAGTTTAATTAATGATTTTGTCGCTGTTGGCTACGGCGTGTGCGGTTTGGATGCTACAGATTTGCAGACTTTGCAAGTTGGAAAACCCCGACAAGACGCTCCAATTGCTGTGATTGGTGCGGGTACTGGTTTGGGAAATTGTTTTGCTATTCCCGACGTAAATGGGGTGAGGGTTTTTTCTTCGGAAGGGGGACACGGTGACTTTGCGCCGCGATCGGAGTTAGAGTTTGAATTGCTGAATTATTTGTTGGCAAAACACGACATTCCCAGAATATCGATCGAGCGTGTGGTTTCGGGACAGGGAATTGTAGCCATTTACCAGTTCTTGCGGGACAGAAAATTTGCCCCGGAATCAGCGGAGGTAGGAGAAATTATCAAACAATGGGAGTCAGAAGTCGGGAAAACTGAGAAGACGGTCGATCCGGGGGCGACAATTGCACAGGCGGCACTCAAAAAGTGCGATCGGCTTTCCGAACAAACAATGCAAATGTTTGTAGAAGCTTACGGCGCTGTCGCAGGAAATATGGCTGTGTCACTTTTACCTTACGGTGGTTTGTACATAGCTGGCGGCATCGCTCCTAAAATTTTGCCACTGATTCAAGAAGGGGGTTTTATGCGAGCTTTTACCCACAAAGGCCGGATGGATTCGCTGTTAGAAATGATGCCGGTGAGATTGGTTTTAAATGATAATGTAGGGTTAATTGGAGCCGCAGTTTGTGCGGCCGGTCTTTAGTTAATAATAATTGTATGGTGCGTCAGCTTTAAGCTTCTAGATTGTTGAAGAAATAACGCTCTGCTGGCGCACCATATTTAGGTAGAGTTATGTCATCTTCAAAATCTTCTCAGCCGCACTTTCAGATACCGGCATCACCGATAACCGATTGCCTTTCCTCACCAGCAAAATCTCATCAGCACTAAACTTTTGTTTCAGTTCATCCAAAGATATTAACTTAGCAAACTCTTCAACAAACTCCACTTTCACAGTTTGCCAGCGAGGAGCATCAAACTGCGATTTAGGGTCATAATATCCGCTATTCATATCAAACTGACTCGGATCAGCAATCCCAGATTCAATGACGCGCATTAACCCGGCAATTCCCGGTATTTGAGTATTAGAATGGTAAAAAAATACTAAATCTCCCCGACTCATTTCTCGCATAAAATTGCGCGCTTGATAGTTGCGAACGCCATCCCAAATGGAAGTGCGATCGCCCTTCAAATCCGCAATACTATAAACATCCGGTTCCGACTTCATCAGCCAATAATTCATACAATCTATTCGCTTGGATTAGCCAAATATTCTTTAATTTTCTCTAAACACTGCTGCATAGCTTTTTGCATAAAAATCTGAACGAGCAACAACCCAACGGGATAGAATACCGGAGAAGTCAGCATAAAATAAAACTCCCAATCAATCCGAGTTCCCTTTGCTGTGGCAGTGAAATTCCAATCTCCGCCACCAGACTCAATGAGTAGAGAAATCGGAAACTTAAACCCTCTAACCAGTCGGTAGGCTTGTCTTTCTGGCTTTTTGAAAGTAATGATTTCTTCATCAATCACCGAAGTGTCAGCATTTTCTATCCGCCGCACGCCGCCTTCACGCATTTCTCCACCATCTGCCATCTCAGCTTTAATAATTGCTGGAATTGGGCCATATCCGCGAAAGACTTTGGGCAGATTTGATAGGGACGTAACAAAATCAAAGACTACTTCAGGCGATGCAGCAATTTCTACTACTGCGTTGGTTTTAACTAACATTTATCTCTCCAATGATCTGATTTGATAAGGAACTGTGAGTTAAAAAGGCGTAATTTTAATTATAAAATATCCTTGCGCTTCTGCAACCACAGAGTCAACATCAAATAAACGAAAATATGCACGCACAAAATACCCCAATTTAAACCCAAATTTTCCCACGTTGGATCGTAAACAGGAGTAGGCTCAAACGGCTGAGGAAGCGTACTCCCATCCGGTAATGTAGTAGGCGCGGGAACCATCCCATTCACATTAACTAAAGAGCCGTAAGCACCCACAGACCAGCGGCTTAACATCAGCCAAGAAAACTTGCTCGCCGCACCTTCCATCTTAAACAAAACTCCCGAAAAAATAATCTGAGGCAGCAATAATAGAGGCAAAGCGCTGTTAGCTTGAGAGCTATTCTTAACAATCGCGGAAACGACTAATCCAAGGCTTATGCAGCTCATTAAAGTTAGGAAGGTGGTAATACTTGCTCCCACAGGCCAGGAAATAAAACTCGGTTCGGGGGATTTAAAAGCAATCAGAATAACTCCTACCATTAACAGTGTTTGCAATACGGCCAAACCAGAAAGTATAAAAATTTTTGAACCTAAATAAGCAAACAATCCTAAATTGACCAAACGTTCGCGCAGATAAATAGCAGATTCTTTAACAATTTCTTGCAGAGAAGTTGCCAGCCCTACCCAAATCGCCGCACAGGTAAATACAAACAAAACTCGCAACGCCAAAGGTGCTAAAGTTGCCTCCGGCACTCCAATTAACGGGTCTTTATCTCTGACGGCTAGCCGCAGCAAACTAATGCCGATCGGAGCCGTTAAAAGAGCTAAACTCAAGTTAACTAAGTCGCGGGAAACGAGTTGAAAATAGCGCTGGGCAAGCAAAACGAGTTGTTTTACAAAAGATTGAGATTTGGGTGCAGAAGGTGCAGAAGGTATTTTTGCATTAGCGTTGCCTGTGCTGAAGTGGTTGACAATATAGCGCTGATAGTATTGAGATTTACTAAACTTTTCTGCCCAGCTTTTAACGTTGATTTCTCCTGTTTCTAATTCGTTGTAAATGTCGGCGAAATCGCTTGTTTTGACATCGAAAAAATCGAGCGCTTCCCTAGGCGGGCCGAAGTAACAAAGGCGTCCGCCGCGACCCATAAACACAATACGATCGCACATCGTGATATTTGCCGTCGCGTGAGTCACCAGAATCACCGTCCGGCCTTGATTTGCCAACTTTCGCAGCAGTTGCATCATCTTCTTATCCAAACCCGGATCGAGTCCTGAAGTCGGTTCGTCTAAAAAGAAAAGTTTGGGGTCTGCTAACAGTTCAACTCCAATGCTGACCCGCTTCCGCTGTCCGCCGCTAAGCTGTTTTACCAAAGCCTTGTGACGGTGAGTCATTTCAATATCTTCTAAAGTTTTTGCCACTACCTGCTTGACATCTGTATCAGGAGGTAAGCGCAATTTAGCTGCATAACTCAAGACTTCTTCTACTGTCAAATCTGCGTGCACAATATCATCTTGAGGCACGTAACCGATTTGATTGCGGTAAATATTGAAGTTTTGGCGCAGGTTGTCGCCGTTGAGAAACACAGCGCCGTTAGTAGTTTTTTCGATCCCTAAAAGCGTCCGCATTAAAGTAGATTTACCCGCACCGCTACCGCCGACTAAAGCCACAAACTGACCCGGTTCGATCGCCAAAGTGATGTTATCCAAACGCTTCGGAATCACCAGACTGTCAGCATCCAAACGAATTTGATGGCCGGAGTCTTGCATCTGCAACTCACCGCTGCGGTAAGTTAGAGTAAACGGGCCGATCCGAATTGCATCTCCCTCGGACAACTGTACAGAATTTATCACTCGCTGACCGTTAACAAAAACCCCGTTAACGCTGTAATCTCGCAAAATATAATTACCGCGATTGTCTTGGTCAATTGTGGCGTGGCGTCTAGAAACAAGCGGCGCATCTAATTGCAGCGAAGCGTTTGGATCGCGACCCAACAAAACCGACCGATTCTTAAGAAGAATTGACTGCTTGCTAGGGACAGCAACCTGATTCGCCAGCGGATTAAAATAAGTCAGCAAAACTTGATTTTGAGGATCGAGACCGATTTTAATTTCTGTGCCGTTTTTCAGACAATAACCGTCATTGGGAGTGATGCGAGTGCGATCGACAAATAAGCCATTAGTGCTCGGCCGCTGCCCGTCACCGTCGTAAATCCAGTAATTATCCCCAATTTGGCGCAAAACAGCGTGAACGCCGGAAACTGCGCGCCAGGGTTCGGGAATGACTAAATCAGCACGAGTGCGATCGCGCCCCAATACGTGCTGCTGCTGTTTTAACTCTAACTGTAAAATCTCCCCTTGATTGCTTAATACTATATAAGGTCGATCGCTTAAAGCAGTCAGTTGTCCTATATTGCCTGTCATACTTCAATCGCGGTTTTTGCACTCACTTTTGTCAGCATATCAAAAAGTCATTAGTCATTAGTCATTAGTCATTAGTCATTAGTCATTAGTCAACAGTCAACAGTCAACAGTCAACAGTCAACAGTCATTTTCGCAACAACCGACAAACTGCGAAGCCGATTAATGGCCGCAGCTAATTCAAAGCGTCGAAACATCGCAAAATCCCCTTCAGGAAAAGGCGATAAAATATCCATCCCCTGCGCGTCAATATCTGCGATCACCAAATCTATGATTTCCGACAAAGTGCGTTTTCCGTCCATGTATTGCTGCTTAGCATAAACCATTGCCGCAGCGATCGCCCTTAACTGTCCGCTGTCCACAATTTGCTCAATAGCACCCAAATCCATCTCCTCAGTTCCGAAAGCCAATTCATCAACATCCCGCACCTTCACCCGCACATCTCGCCGTCCCATACTCGGATCTAAACTAGCAGGAATCGGCACTCTTTGAGTAATCTCACCAAAATTTTTTCCTCCTTCAGCAGCACGGCTAATCGAGTAATTTATAGCAATTTCTTTAGCTTTTTCCGTCACATCATCTGCTTTAAAATTTTCCATGGCAATCACAGTATCCGCCACATCAAAATAATCACCGCTTCCCCCCATGACTAAAATAGTCGATACGCCGCAATCTGCGTACAACAGTTTAACTTTATCAATAAACGGCGTAATCGGTTCCTTATCCTTAGCGATGAGTTCCTGCATTCTGCGATCGCGAATCATAAAATTCGTCGCCGCCGTATCCTCATCAACTAATAAAACAGGCACTAAATCCTGTTTTTTTTTCCTTCTCTCCTGTTCCTCATTCCCTCTTCCTTCTTCCTTCTTCCGACTTCCATCGGACTGACATCCGTTAAATCCGTTACATAATCCGTTGCCGAACTTCCTTCTCCCCACTTCCAAAGCCTCAATAATATTAGCAGCTTGCGACGTGCTACCGCTCGCATTTTCCGTATAAAATTGTGCAGTATCTCTACCTTGTGGCAAGTGGTTAATAAAAGGTGAAATATCAACTCCCGCCACACTTCTGCCATCTTCCGCCCTAATTTTCACCGCCGCCGGACTCGTCACCACAAATTCCCGACCATCTCCCGGAATTCGGTTGTAAACTCCCAACTCTATTGCCCTGAGTAAAGTAGATTTGCCGTGATAGCCACCCCCAACAATCAAAGTAATACCAGCGGGAATACCCATACCGGAAATCAAACCGCGATTCGGACAATTAAACTTAACTCTTAATGACGGCGGCGACTGAAAAGCCAGAGCATTATTTAACAAACGCCGATTGTCAACACCAGTGCGACGGGGCAAAATAGAACCATTAGCAACAAACGCAACTAATCCTTTTTCAGCTAACTGCTGCCGCAGCCAGTCAGCATCTTCTACAGTTTCAACGTGACGGCGACATTCCGCAGCATTTAAGTTAGCATACTTTAGAGAATTGCTGACAATTTGCGGAATATCTTCGCACAGCATTTCAGCAGCTTGTCGCCCTAATATACTGCGTCCGCCCGCTGGAAGTCCGACGGCAAATCGCAGTTCAACTCCTCCTAAATCTTCGAGATCGTATGTATTTGAGGAAATGATAAATGCCGAAGTTCGCTCTAAAACTTCTTGTCCGAACCGAGTCACTGCAATCATACCACTTTTGCCAGTACCACGTTTGCTGCTGATGCTGTGCGCTGCTCGGTCAAACTGGCGAGTTAGGTAATCTCGCAAAGCTATTTCTCGACTGCGAGAATTGAAAAGTTCGCGGGGAATTTGAGCAATGTTTGGCGGAACTATGACTCTAAATTTACTGGGAGAAGCAAACGGATCTCCCTGCACGTAATCAATAATTAATGTGAATTCAGAAAACTCGTACTTACCTTGAATGTCTTTGTAGGCTTTGTAGCCTCGATTGTCTAGTTGCAGTAAATGCCGTTGCAGGCTTTCTTTGTTAGTCATTAGTCATTAGTTATTAGTTGGCAGTTGGCAGTTGGCAGTATCAATAACAGTCATCATGCCCAATGCCCTATGCCCGATGTCCCATCCCCAATTCCCAATTCCCCATGCTCAATTCCCAATTACTAATTACCTAATTCCAATAATTTAGCCACGGCATTGACAACAATTTGAGCAGAACCGGCGAAAAAAGGTCGATCGATAGTTGCTAATGTATCGCTAGATTGGTGATAGTGGGGCGATCGCAAATTTGCAGTATCCGTCACCAACACAGCACCAATTCCTTTATACCAGAAAGGCGCGTGGTCGCTGCGTAAAACATCGGGAGTCAGCAACCCTTTCAGGGGAACAGGCAACGCCACCACCGGCGGCAAACCGGCTTTTCCAGACTCCGCCAAACTTTTCAATAGCAGCGGATGTTCCGTATCCCCAATCACAGCGATAAACTCGCCTTTGTCGGGAGATGTTACCCCCGATGCTTCTAGAAAAGGTTGCGCTGTCAATCCTTCGGGATATTGCTGGCATCCGGGCGTGCGGCAGGCATAACCTACCATATCTAGGACGATCGCTCCTTGCAAATTTTTTAACCGCGCCTCGCTACCGGTGAATGCTAAACTGCCTAAAAGTCCGAGTTCTTCCCTGTCGAAAAATGCTACTTGCAATGTCCGAGGCGTGGGGCGAGAACCCAGTAATCTTGCTACTTCTAAAACTACTGCAACTCCCGTCGCATTGTCGTCAGCGCCTGGGGAATTTGGTACAGTATCGTAGTGTGCTGCCACTAAAATTGCACCCGCGTTTGAGTCAGTGCCTTTTCTCTCAGCGAAGACGTTAATTCCGCGATCGAACGGCTGCAAATCTGGGGAAAATCCTAATGTTTGCAGTTGTTTAGAAATGTAATCTCTCGTAAAAGAGCGATCTCGTTCTTCCTCGCGTTCTCCTGCTAAACTATCGACGTGTTTCCACAAACGAGACGGGTCAATTTGGGGCTGAAAAAAAGTATTTTTTTCAGCAGGAAGCGGTAAAGGAGACGGGTTTTGGGAAGTGTGGATATTGCGATCGATCCCTAATTCGGGTACACCCGAAAACCGCTGCAACGAGTCAGAACGCCAACCCACAGCCGTCACCGCAACCAGAATAAATAGCGCTATCCAAATCAATTGTTTCATTAGTAAGTCTATTTGAGATTTTAGACCGAGCTTACGCACTCCTCGCTTTCATCAACCGGGTGTTTTAGCGGAAGCGAGGGCTGCAACAAAGTCTTTTCGTAAAACCCGGTTGATGCGTCCAGAACAGTTATATTTTAGATTTTAGATTGACACCAGAGTTGAAAATAAACCTGTTTCAAAAAAAGAAACTAAAAAATCTTAAACTTAGCTGCGCCAGAGGCAGTTTTGTATTTTTTATCTAGAAAAGCAGGAAAAAGCCTTGCAATGTTGCCGTCGAATCCGTCTTGCTTATTAGATGGTTCGGCGGCGACATTCCAATCACTAATTTACCTTTAAAATTTACAAATTAAAACTATTTTTTTCCCATTCAATCTCCTTATTTTCTAATATCAAACCGCTGCTGCTTGGAACAGCATAAGGAATAGTTGTTGCCGAAAATTTGACTATTTGAGTTGGTTGTTGAAACCACTCGGAATAACTCGGATTTAGTTGATCGTACAGTGCTTTCAAAGCTTGAATTTCTACCTCTAGCTGCGCTGCGACTTGATTGATTCTGCGAGCTTGTGCTTGCAAGCGCTTTTCCCCGGTTTGAACAGTGTTTTCTACTTCTTGCCAGTGTTCTCCTGCCAGCAATTTTTCTAGTTCACCTTGCTTGTAATTGAGTAAAGCCTGTTTTTGTTGCAGTTGCTTTTCAATATTTTTAGTCTCTCGGTCAATTTCCTGGATTTGCTGCAACCACTGCTCCCCAAAAGCAGCAGTTTGCTGGTGGAACTCGGCAATGGCTTCAGGAGTATTATTTTTGGGAAAACTGACTGCCACTCGGCACTCAGAGCGCTGTACGCCAAGTTTTTCCCGCCACTCTTGCAGGGCGGTAACTTCTGCTTGCAGCGTGCGGACTTCTTTTTGGAGTTCTGGGATGGTCTGACTCATGGGTTCAATTAGTGGACCTCTGCATCGATTTTAAGCTAATTGTTTATTTTTATAACAAATCCCGGTCGCCTCCTTGCGGGAATTATCTAATCTTAGCGCGCTTCCACCCGGTGTCTAGGCAGAATGGCGGATAATTTGTGGCACAATGGCTGATGACACATTTTAAATTAAGATTAAAATTGTAATTAGTTATAAAGCTAAGTTATTAGCTTGGTAAAATTTAATTTACAAATCCACATAAATTCAGGGTGGCTGCGTTTTCCTATTGTACAGAAAGTTCTGCTAAACTTTTTGAGATTTATGATTGCTAAAAAGATATTTAAAATTAGGAAATAGAGCCAATGAGAAGAATTTTTCAATTAATGTTGGGATATTTCGCGGTTGCTGTTTTTGGTGTGGAATGTGACATAAATCCAAAAATATTACCGACAAGTCTAGGAGATGAACCTGGCAGTCGCCCTGTAGCAGGGATTTTGGTTCGGTCTCAGAAACATAGCTATTTGCGATCGGCAGCTCGCCCCCTTACTTCTGCAAGCGCCCCATTATTTTTGGATAAGTTATCCCAAATTGAGTCAGTAAAATTACCGAATTACAATTATATAGAATCTCAGGAAACTCCTAGAAAAGAAGCTACTTTTAGATTAAAAACAATCGCTTATTACCTGATTTTTATTTGTGTAGTAATCTCATCATTATTAATCAGGTGTAAAACAGTAAATAGCTTATCCAAGACGATCAGGTTAATCAAGCCGAAGTCTGAAACAGAGAATGACAAGCTACCAAAAGGAGAAAAAGTGTTGTATCCAAAAAAAGAACAGGATATCTGGCATACTATTGCCCAAATGACCCAAGATTTGCAGCAAACTGCCGAATATGCCCTGGATATTTGCGAGGAAATGAACGTCTCGATAATTGCGACTACCCCCGGCGGTCATATCCTGTCGTTAAACCAAGCTACCTGTCAACTTTTGGGATACTCTAAAAAAGAGTTGTTAGGCAAACCAATAGCCGGACTTTTTAAGAAAAGTGAATCACCAGCCCCGGAGTTAGATTTAGGAAGTTTAACAGCCGAAGGTTCTGTCCACAACGTGGAAAAAGTCTACCTTTCTAAACAGCAAAAAAAAATAATTATACTGCTTTCTATTTCAATTATTCGCGACAGTCAAGGCAAGGTCAGCGGCAAGTTATACATAGCACAAGATATTACTGATAGCAAGCGGGCTGAAAGAAATTTGCGGCGCAGTGAAAAAAAGTTTCGCCAACTGATAGAAACTGTGAATGCTGTTGCATTTATCTATCACCGCAGACAGTTCCGCTATGTCAATGCTCAGACAGAAGCTCTGACAGGATATACTCGCGAAGAATTACTAGCATTGGATTTATACGACTTAATTCATCTAGATTTTATAGAAATAGTTAAAAAATGGGGTAAATCCAGCCATGCGCGCTCAACTGCAGGCTCTAAATATGAATTAGTAATAGTCACGAAAACTGGAGAAATGCGCTGGATTGAAGCAACTGTAGATATTATAAAATTTGAAAAAAAAGCCTCAATATTAATCACAGCATTTGACATCAGCGATCGCAAATTAGCAGAGTTAGAACTAGAAACATCTCTTTCGTTGCTTCAAGCAACCATTGAATCTACGGCTGACGGTATTCTGGCGGTTGACAGTGAAGGAAAAGTTGTTAGCTTTAACCGTAAATTTGCCGAAATGTGGCATTTGCCAGATTTGCTGGTGGATTCGAGAGATAATAACCAAATTTTGGGTTTTGAAATCAACCAGTTAAAATACCCGGAAATATTTCTCAACCGTGCTAAAGAATTGTCCGATCGTCCTGCAGCAGAAAGTTACGATCTCATCGAGTTGACAGATGGCAGAATCTTCGAGCGCTACTCGTTGCCCCAGCGCACGGGAGGCAAAATTACTGGTCGAGTATTTAGCTTTCGGGATGTAACGGAACGGGTGCAATCCGAAGAAAAACTCCGCAAAAGTGAAGAACGTTTTCACCTGCTGACGCGGGCGACAAATGACGCCGTATGGGATTTTGATTTGTTAAAAAATGAGTATTGGTTGAGCGCAGAATTTGAAAAAGTTTTTGGATACAAACTCAACGAAACTCAGACTATAGAGTTAGAATCATGGTGGCTAAATATTCATCCCGAAGAACGGGAAAGAGTGATGTTAAGCTTCAACCAAACAATGAACTCAGACGCTCAATGTTGGTCGGAAGAATACAGCTTTCACCGTGCAGACGGGGGATATGTTTTTGTGCTAGATCGCGGCTATATCATCCGCAATGAAAGTGGCCAAGCAGTCAGGGCGATCGGCACGATGATGGATATCACTCAGCGCAAGCAAGCTGAAGAAATTATTCGCTATCAAGCTGTTTATGACCAACTCACCGGTTTACCGAACCGGATACTTTTTAACGAGCGGCTGGTGGCGTCCTTAAAACAAGCTAAACAAACAAAAAAAATGCTTGCTGTGATGTTTTTAGACTTGGACAGGTTCAAAAAGATTAATGATACATTAGGTCACGCTGCGGGCGATCGCCTGTTAGAAGGTTTTGCCGGACGCATTAGTGACACTTTGCGATCGAGTGACACGGTTGCCCGCTGGGGAGGCGACGAATTTACCATACTGCTTCCCGACATCAATTGCTTAGAAGATGCAGTTAAAACAGCTCAAAGAATACTCAACAATTTAAAGCCAGCATTTAAACTAGAAGGACAACCGTTTCATGTCAGCAGCAGCATCGGCATTGCCCTTTATCCCGATGATGGTGAAGATGCCGAAACATTAGTCAAAAATGCCGATGCTGCCTTGTACTACGCTAAAGAAATGGGAAGAAATAACTATCAGTTATATACTTCAACACTTAATCCCCATGGCAGCCATTTACTAACTATAGAACACAGACTGCACGAAGCTTTAGAACAGGGAGAATTTGAGGTTTTTTACCAGCCCAAAGTCAACATCACTACTTGGCAAATTCAGGGCATGGAAGCTCTGCTACGCTGGCAACATCCACAATTAGGTTTAGTTACTCCCGCTACATTTATTCCGATCGCCGAAGAGAACGGACTCATTGTACCTATTGGGGAATGGGTGCTGCAAACAGCCTGCACTCAAAATAAAGCTTGGCAGGATGCTTTGCAGCCAGATTTGCGGGTAGCAGTCAACGTTTCGGCTCGGCAGTTCCAGCAATTTAATTTATTAGAAATGGTAGCGAAATGCTTGGAAAAAAGCGGTTTAGCACCCAAGTATTTAGAGTTAGAAATTACCGAGACGACAGCTATGCAAGATGTGGATTATACCACAAAAGTTCTCAGGGAGTTGCAGAATATGGGAGTGCAAATTGCGCTGGACGATTTCGGCACGGGTTATTGTTCTCTAAATTATCTCAAAAAGTTTCCCTTGAATATCCTAAAAATAGATAAATCCTTTGTCAGCGGATTGACTACTGATCCCTGCGAACGGGCGATCGCCAAGGCTGTAGCGACCCTGGGGCGAGATTTGAACTTGAGCGTGGTAGCCGAAGGAGTAGAAACTAAAGAGCAGTTGGAGTGTTTGCGCGAACTCCACTGTCAAGAAATTCAGGGCCACTATTTCAGCCCTGCCCTCTCGGCTGGTGAGGCTAGCAAACTTTTGGTAAATTCTCATTTGCGACAAGTGCAAATTGCTTAATTGGGTCGCGACTTACGACTGCGTGAGGTTGTAACGCTGCGTGCAAGTCCTGCGAACGTTACACGTAAAAAGTCGTGCGACCACCGCCGAAACCCGCATAGGTCCCGCCGCAACAGCCGTCGCACGAGCAGCCACTGTAGGAAAACTCGTTGCCGCACTCAAGACAGATCGCCGTCCAGTCGTGATGGTCTGGTGGCGAGGCCTTCTTGCGACAGTTATCGCAGCCGAAAACGGCTAGTTCGCTCACATCGAACGACCTGCGCTTCCGTTTCGTCTGCTTGATGGCATCGTGCATGAACTGGTTAAAACTTAAAATAGTGTGCAGAATAACGGACTTGTACCTAAAGACAGAGGAAAATATCGCTACCCCAACATAAAGGCTTTGTCTATGCAGCCAATTCGTACATTTAACGTTTCCCCGTCGCTACCGACAATTCTCGAACCCCTACGCAAGCTTGCCTACAACTTGCACTGGGACTGGAACGTCGATACCAAAGACCTATTCCGCCGCCTCGATCGAGACCTGTGGGACTCCAGCAACCAAAACCCGGTGCTGATGCTCGGAACCATATCTCAAGAGCGGCTGCAAGAAATGGCAGAAGACGAAGGCTTCATTGCCCAAATGAACCGAGCAGCCCAGCAGTTAGACGATTATCTCAAAAATCGCGCCTGGTACCGCAAACAGCGCGGCACCGAGCAGCAGGAATGCTACGCTTACTTTTCGATGGAATTCGGCTTAGTTAAAGCCCTACCCATCTATTCAGGCGGTTTGGGCGTGCTCGCAGGCGACCACCTCAAATCAGCTAGTGATTTGGGCTTGCCCTTAGTCGGTGTCGGCCTACTCTACCAAGAAGGTTATTTTTCGCAGTATCTCAACGCCGACGGCTGGCAACAAGAACGCTATCCGCTCAACGATTTCTACAATATGCCGCTGCACCCAGAACGCAATCCCGACGGTTCGGAATTGCGGATTGAGGTAGACTATCCCGGCCGCAAGGTGTATGCCCGGATTTGGCGGGTACAAGTGGGAACGGTTCCTTTGTACCTAATGGATACAAATATTGAACCTAATAGTCGCTACGACCAAGATATTACCGACCAACTGTATGGCGGTGATAAAACTCTGCGGATGCACCAAGAAATCATGCTGGGCATCGGCGGCGTGAAAATGCTCAAGGCATTGGGGCTGACAGTTACGGCTTATCACATGAATGAAGGCCACGCGGCTTTCATGGCTTTGGAACGCATTCGGATGCTGATGGAGGAATATCACCTGAGTTTCGTAGAAGCGGAACAGGTGGTGGTTTCGAGCAGTATGTTTACGACTCACACGCCTGTGCCTGCTGGGTTTGACTTGTTCGAGCCGGATATGGTGATGCACTATCTGAGTCACTATCCCAAGATATTTGGCTTGTCGCAAGATGAGTTTTTGGGATTGGGCCGGGAGAATACTGGCGATTTGTCCGCACCTCTGAATATGGCAATTTTGGCTATTAAAATGTCGAGTTTTGTCAACGGGGTGGCGGCTTTGCACGGTGTGGTGTCGCGCCCGATGTTTCAGGGTTTGTGGCCGGGTTTGCCGCAGGAAGAAGTACCGATTACTTCGATTACCAACGGGGTTCACGCTCGCAGTTGTGTGGCGAAGTCTACTCAGGAGTTGTACGATCGATACCTTGGCCCGGACTGGGAAATGACCGGTAAGGACGATCGTCTCTGGGACAGGCTTTCGTCGATTCCTGATGAGGAACTATGGCGCAATCACGAACGCTGTCGATCGGAGTTGGTGGTGTTCGCGCGGGAGTGGCTGCAAAAGACTTTGCGCGAGCGCGGTGCGGCCCAAACGGAAATCGAACACGCGCGGGAAGCTCTCAATCCCAAGGTGCTGACGATCGGGTTTGCCCGCCGCTTTGCTACTTACAAGCGGGCGACGCTGTTTTTGCGCGATGTCGATCGAATCATGCGGATCATGCGGGATCAAAATCGCCCGGTGCAGTTTGTGATTGCTGGGAAGGCTCACCCGATGGATATTCCGGGTAAGGAATTGATTCGGGATATCGTTCACTTCATCCGCGAGCACGAGACGATGAGCTCGATGGTGTTTTTACCGAACTACGACATTAACGTTGCTCGGATGATGGTGTCTGGCTGCGATGTGTGGCTGAATACGCCACGCCGCCCGCGTGAGGCTTCGGGTACTTCCGGGATGAAAGCTTCGATGAATGGTTTGCCGAATCTGAGCATTCTTGACGGATGGTGGGATGAGGCTGATTATGTTCGTACCGGTTGGCCGATCGGACATGGGGAATTTTACGAAGATACTAAGTATCAGGATGAGGTCGAGGCTAATGCTTTGTACGACTTAATGGAAAAAGAAGTTGTACCGCTGTTTTACAACCGGGATGCTGATGGCATTCCCCGCGGTTGGACGGAGAAAATGAAGGATTCTATTCGCTTGAATTGTCCTTTGTTCAATACTGCTCGGATGGTGAAAGATTACGCGCGGCGGGCCTATTTCCCGGTGAGCGATCGCTACCACACCATGACTTCGGATAATTGCGCTCCGGCCAAGGAGTTGTCTCACTGGAAGAAGCACGTTCTCGCGAAATGGCACGATATTAAGATTGAGGCTGTTGATATTTCGCAGGATAAAGAAGTTAAGGTCAATCAGTCGATATCTGTTAAATCTCGGATTAATCTGATGGGATTGACGCCTGCAGACGTACAAGTTGAACTTTATCAAGGCTCGGTTGATGCTAACGGCGATATCATTGGTGGCGTGCCGGTGGTGATGGAGTATTTGGGAGAAGATTCTCACAATGCTAGCCTTTATACGGCTGACATTACTTATACTTCTAGCGGTTTGCAAGGTTTGTCGTTGCGCGTTTTGCCGAAGCACAATAATCTCAGCAGTCCTTATGAAGCTGGTGTGATTCTCTGGGCACATTAAAGGAAGGAAGAAGGAAGAAGGAAGAGGGAAGAAGGAAGGCACGACACGGATTCGGACACGGATACACGGATGAATTTAACTGTGTTTCCCAATTCTCCCCCTCTCCCACTCTCCCACTCTCCCACTCTCCCACTCCCACTCTCCTTATCGAACTTGGGGAATGACTATGTAGCCGATTGTGCGATCGCCCAATACCAAATTCCGCTGGATTCCCAGTACCACCAGTGACCGCGTATATAAGCGTACAGCAAGGCATCTGGCTGTTCTTTTAAGCCTTTGATGGGGGCAACACTGGTGGGAATTTCGGGGATGTTTGAACCACCGATGAACGCTAATTCTTATGCAGGATGTTTGCGAAATTCAGACTTGGTTCGAGGATTGATCAATATCTACAATATACTGGCAGAACTTCATCAATTAGAGTTGACATTCTGCCAGTTTTCCTTTTTTATGGCGTTGCTGAAGACAGGTATAAATTCAAGATTTCGGAATTTTTATAAGCCCAGTCGGGTGAGTTTTGTAACATCAAGCGAAAAGTTGATTCATACCGTGACTCAGCAAAGCCCAGAATCTATATCCATCAATATGAAAGCCGCCAAACAAAAAAGTGGTGCCACAATAGCCACACTTTTACATACTGCTATAGGAATCATCGCATCATTTGTGAATTTCTTACTCCCTCCCCTTGATAAGGGGAGGGTTGGGGTGGGGTAAAAAGTTTACGACTCCTGCAAGGATTGCTATATTGCATAAAATTGAAGGAAGCCTGGAGATACCTCTAGTTTAAATTATTTACCTACACCCGCTGGCTGCTGACGGTTTCGCACTTCCAGAAAAATCAACAAAGCATTAACATCAGCCGGATTCACCCCGCCAATTCTCGCCGCTTGGCCAATCGTCAGCGGTTTCACCTTAGCCAACTTTTCCCTCGACTCTTTCGAGAGAGTTGTAATTGCCATGTAATCCAAATCCGCAGGCAATTGTCGGCGTTCATGTCTGACAATTTCATCAATTTGATTTTGCTGTTTTTGCAGATAGCCAGAATATTTAATGTCAATTTCCGCACCCTCTTTCTCAGCCAACTTCAGACTAGAATTGCCTAAATTGTAGCGTTCCAAATCCACATAATGAAAACCAGGACGACGCAACAAATCAGCAAGAGTAATTGAACCTTTAATCGCTTGTTGAGTGCCCGCAAAAATTGCCTTACCAACTTCCTCGTGCTCTTTCACCCGCGTCGAGTACAAGCGTTCCTTCTCTGCCACAATATTAGCTTTTTTCCGCTCAAATAACTCCCAGCGGCGATCGTCAATCAAACCAATTTCCCGTCCCAGCGGCGTCAAGCGTTGGTCAGCATTGTCCGATCGCAATAATAGCCGATATTCCGATCGCGAAGTCAACATCCGGTAAGGTTCCCGCAAATCCTTCGTACACAAATCATCTATCAGAGTCCCGAGATAACTTTGCTCGCGAGGAAACACAATCATCTCCTGATTTTTCGCAAACCTGGCCGCATTAATCCCCGCCACAATCCCCTGTGCAGCCGCCTCCTCATATCCAGTTGTACCGTTCACCTGACCCGCGCAAAACAGCCCTTCAATCTTCTTAGTCATCAGCGTGGGAAAGCACTGAGTTGCCGGCAAATAATCATACTCCACAGCATAAGCAGGGCGCATCATCTCGCACTTTTCCAAACCCGGAAGAGTCCGCAGCATTTGCAATTGCAAATTTTCCGGTAAACCAGTCGAAAAACCTTGGATATAAAGTTCAGGAATATCTCTACCTTCCGGTTCAATAAAAATCTGGTGACTTTCCTTATCCGCAAACCGCACAATCTTATCTTCAATACTCGGACAATAGCGCGGCCCCTTCGCATCAACCCAGCCACCGTAGACTGGAGAAAGGTGCAAATTGTCTCTAATTAACTGATGAGTAGCTGGTGTAGTTCGAGTCAAATAACAAGGCATTTGTTCCCGTTCGATCCAAACTTCTGGATCGAAACTAAACCAGCGAACCTCTGCATCTCCCGGCTGCGGTTCCAGGTTGGTGTAATCGAGAGTACGTTTGTCAACTCTTGCCGGAGTTCCTGTTTTTAACCTTCCAGTTTCAAAGCCCAAACGATTGAGAGTTTCCGTCAAACCAACGGCGGCAAATTCTCCGGCACGTCCGGCGGGCATTGACTTGTTCCCTACCCAAATCGTGCCACCTAAAAAAGTGCCTGTGGTCAGAATTACTGCTTTGCATTCAAAAGCGACGCCGAAGTATGTTTCTACTCCGATTACTTCTTCGTTTTTGCCCAGAACTAAGTCTGTCACCATCGCTTCCCGGATGGTCAAATTGTCTTGGTTTTCGACAATATTATTCATTACAGCGGCGTATTCCCGCTTGTCAGTTTGTGCTCGCAGGGCCCACACTGCGGGGCCTCTGGAAGAGTTGAGGATGCGTTTTTGTAAGTAAGTGCGATCGGCCATTTTGCCAATTTCCCCGCCTAACGCATCAACTTCGTTAGTGAGTTGGGTTTTAGCCGGGCCACCGACAGCAGGATTGCAAGGTTGCCACGCAATTTTGTCGAGGTTGAGGGTGAGGAGAAGGGTGCGACAGCCGAGGCGAGAAGTGGCGAGGGCGGCTTCACAGCCGGAGTGTCCGCCACCAACTACGATGATGTCGAAACTGTCTTGGAATTGTACTGGAGTTTGTGCGGTCATTCGATTTTAGATTTTAGATTTTAGATTTTAAATTGAAGAGGTGACTCTACGGATTAATCTGGGGGCTTGTATCCTGGATGTTGGCAATCAATATAAGCGCCGGTGAGAGATGGGGTTCTAGTCTTGTCTTTATTCTAGTATAAGTTAAAAGCTAAAAAACACTTATAATGTAGCGTTTATGTCAAAAAGTTACCATAAGGCGAGATGACCATTTTATTTTACGTTGATGAGGGTGGCACTGGCTGGAAAGATATGGAGACAAATTTCTTTTTTTTAGCTAGCTTTGCTATCCATGTCCAGCACTGGTCACAAATGGATAGAGAATTTTCAGCACTTAAAAAGGAGCTATTTAGTGGGAAGGAACCTGAAGACTGGGAACTTAAGGGGCGGGATATTTGGCAAGGTGTGGGTTCATTTAAGAATTTTCCAAGGGAATTCCGTCTTCAAGCGTTCAAGAAAGTTTCAGAAACTATCAGTCAGTTACCTAGCAATATATTCGCTGTTCAAGCCAACAAAAAAAGATTGCGCGAAACCAGCGAATATATTAAAGATGAAACTGGTTTGTATCGCTTAACTTTCAATCAATTATTAGAGCAGCTAGATGCTTATCTAAAGCAATCTAGCGAAACTGGAATATTACTTATGGATTCGCGCTCAACTCAGCATACCAGTATTCAGGATGGGAGATTGATCAGAGTGTATCGAGATTGGAAGTCACAAAAAAAATATTCTAACTTTGTGGAACTACCTTTGTTTGGCTTCTCAGAATTTTACACTGGTTTGCAGCTAGCAGATTATGTGGTGTACTTGATAGATCGTTATTCAAAGGAAGCAGGGACAGCCAGTGGTCATACTGAATTGGAGGAAGCCTTCCATCTACTTGAGCCGAAAATGCAGTTGTTGAAAATTCCTATTCTCCAGCATAAAATCCACTTTGAAGACCGCTAAAATGAAGGGTAAGTTTAAATGCGAATCCACGACTATAAATAGTCGTGGATTTCGCCCTTATTGAGAGCTTAACCCTCTTTTAAGAGGGGCTTAAAATAACTCTCTACGCCTTGGCGGGGCGTTATTTTGGCAGTGATGGTATGATCATTAAAATCATGTTTCAGGTTGACAGGCGCACGGTATCTCAACCGTACCATACCTCCCCGTGCAGTTCGGGGCACCTTGTCTCTGACAGGCGCACGGTATCTCAACCGTACCATACCTCCCCGTGCAGTTCGGGGCACCTGTCATTTAATACCATTATATAGTATAGTAAAAGGTTTGGTCAAATATCGAACGCTCATAATTGGGGCATATTAATTGAGATTAAGATTATGCGATCGACAGCCAGCGACCAAAACAGGAAAATTACCACAACCTTAGTTAGTACCACAATATACATTTGAATGTTTAGAACTTTCTGACCCAAGCGAGGCGCTGTGAGGAGTATTCCTTCTCGAAATACTAGGAATTCCACTCGACTTGAAAAATCTAAGATTGGAAGTTTTACCGATCGACCAGACCGAAACTTATCTGACAATGCTGTAGATTTACCCAACAGCTTGCAGATTACCTACATCTTCTCTACTCTTCCTTCGCACCCTTCGCGCCTTCGCGGTTCAATCATTCCGTACTATTGCAGTTTTGCGCTATGTTAGACAAAAAAATCTCAACAAGCGTACACAAGTGAAATACTTCTTCTTATCCGACGGCTGGAAAGTTGGGCGCGTTTGGGGCGTGGGCGGCGAGTGGAGTCACGCCGCCTGGAGGCGGGCGCCGGACATCCAACAGCTCAACCTCTGTCTTTCCGATCGCAACGAAAAAATGTGGCTCTACCGCGTAGAAGACGCCGTACTCATGGTAGAAGTCCAACCAGCAGTCCGTCCCGATCCTGCCGATCCCGCCAAAAATATCGGCAACGTCACCCTCACCAGACTGATCGATGCCGAGCAAGTCCTCGAACGCCTCGGGACGATCGCCGCCCGCTGCGAAATGGGCAACCCGCAACTAATGTAATGCTCAACATATTGCAATCGGTTCTAACACTCGATACACTTCTTTAAATAACTTTCATTTTTATGCCTCCACCTTTGAAGGTAGATGGCAGTCGGCAAAAGGCAGAGTTTAAACCCTGCAGGTAACTGCTGGGGATTAAGAATCTGATTTTTCCGTAAAAATAGACATCATCACTTACACCTTGGAGAACCGCAGTCAATGGGACTACCCTGGTATCGCGTACACACAGTCGTCTTAAATGACCCAGGCCGATTGATTTCTGTACACTTAATGCACACTGCCCTCGTGGCAGGTTGGGCCGGCTCAATGGCCCTTTATGAACTAGCAGTTTTTGATCCCACAGACCCAGTTCTGAACCCAATGTGGCGTCAAGGGATGTTCGTGTTGCCCTTCATGACTCGCTTGGGAGTTACGGGTTCTTGGGGTGGTTGGAGCATCACTGGCGAAGGTAACGTCGATCCGGGCTTCTGGTCCTTTGAAGGCGTCGCTGTCGCTCACATCATCCTTTCGGGCCTGCTGTTCTTAGCAGCGGTTTGGCACTGGGTATTTTGGGACTTAGAACTTTTCAGAGACCCTCGCACCGGTGAACCAGCCCTCGACTTGCCAAAAATGTTTGGCATTCACCTGTTCCTCTCCGGCTTGCTCTGCTTTGGCTTCGGCGCATTTCACCTTTCGGGACTTTTTGGCCCGGGAATGTGGGTTTCCGACCCCTACGGCCTGACCGGTCACGTCCAGCCAGTGGCACCTGCTTGGGGCCCTGAAGGCTTTGACCCGTATAATCCGGGTGGCATCGTGGCTCACCACATTGCAGCGGGCGTAGTCGGCGTAATTGCCGGTTTGTTCCACTTGACAGTGCGGCCGCCGGAACGTCTTTACAAAGCCCTGCGGATGGGAAATATCGAAACTGTACTTTCTAGCAGTATCGCTGCCGTTTTCTTCGCAGCCTTTGTGGTTGCGGGTACGATGTGGTACGGTTCTGCTGCTACTCCGATCGAACTTTTTGGCCCGACTCGCTATCAGTGGGACAGCGGCTATTTCCAACAAGAAATCGATCGCAGAGCTCAAGCTAGCTTGGCCGGTGGTCAAGGCTTCCAAGAAGCTTACGAACAAATTCCTGAAAAATTGGCTTTCTACGACTACGTGGGCAACTCTCCTGCTAAAGGCGGTTTGTTCCGGGCCGGCGCGATGGTCAATGGCGACGGTATTGCGAAAAGCTGGCTGGGCCATCCAGTATTTACTGACAGCGAAGGTCGGGTATTGTCGGTTCGCCGCCTCCCCAACTTCTTTGAAACTTTCCCAGTAATTTTGACGGACAAAGATGGGGTCGTTCGCGCTGACATCCCCTTCCGCCGTGCTGAATCAAAATACAGCTTTGAACAAAGCGGAGTTACCGTCAGCTTCTACGGCGGCGAACTTAACGGTCAAACCTTTAATAATCCTCTAGATGTTAAGAAGTTTGCTCGCGCTGCTCAAAAGGGTGAAGTATTTGAGTTCGATCGCGAAACCTTGAACTCTGACGGGGTGTTCCGCACTTCGACTCGCGGTTGGTTCACTTTCGGACACGTTTGCTTTGCTTTGCTGTTCTTCTTCGGCCATATCTGGCACGGTTCTCGGACTATTTTCCGCGACGTGTTTGCTGGAGTTGAGGCTGACTTGGAAGAACAAGTCGAGTGGGGCCTGTTCCAAAAACTGGGCGACGTGACCACCAGAAGAGAAGAACCTCTCTAAATTTTGCCAGCCTCTGGCTAGCCGGGAAACATCCCCGGTGTAAAAAAACCCGGTTTCTTCAAGAAACCGGGTTTTTTTAGTTAATAATAAAACCAACAATTAAGATAAGATAATACGGCAAGGGAAGATAGGGAAAATTTAACATGGAAAGCGTTGCTTACATTTTGATTCTGGCTTTAGCCATAGGCGTACTATTTTTTGCGATCGCCTTTCGGGAACCTCCCCGGATTGGCAAATAATTAGCTATACGCCTCCAGCAAGTCCAAAATATCTTGAACCGGACTGCGGTTAGCCCGCATCATAGTGATCTAATTTGGTGCGGGACTATTTCACCGCTGTGTGCTAAGTGATTTTTTCTAGTCCAGCCATTCATCAGACCCCAGGCGGTTAGATGAATGGCCATTTGCTGGCCATGCCTTTTAAAATCAGCAATCATGCGCTGTTCCTCCTGCCAACACACAAATAGTCGCGTTTTAGAATCGCGTTCAGCCGAATCAGGTCAAAGCATCCGTCGGCGGCGTGAGTGTTTGAACTGCCAGCACCGCTTCACAACTTACGAACGCATAGAATTTGTGCCGATTACGGTGATCAAGCGGGACGGCAAGCGCGAATCTTTTGACAGGTCAAAATTAGTTAGGGGATTGATTCGGGCCTGCGAAAAAACCGGTTTGTCTTCGGGGCATCTCGAAACTCTGGCAGAAGAAATTGAGGCCCAACTCCAAGGTCGATCGCTCCGAGAGATCGCCAGTTCAGAAATAGGGGAACTGGTGCTGTTGCACCTGCGGCCGCTCAGCGAAGTCGCTTATGTCCGTTTTGCCTCGGTATATCGGCAATTTCGAGGCATCCGAGATTTTGTAGATACCCTAAATCACCTTCAGAATCCCCTCAACGAAGCTGAAGATACAGAAACAGGGACAAATTTTGACGCAGATTTGCCGGATTCCGAAGCAGTCGATCGAGAAAGCCCAGCATCCTGTGCAACTCCCAGCTAAGCTCGCTTAAATTAATTTAGAGAAATATTCGCTTGAGATTGAAAACCGTGTCCCGATGAAGGCCCGGAGGAATAGCGACTCAAGGGACTCTCATTCGAGCGAGTGTTCTTTTTTCTCAGTAACAGTGCTGGGTGTGATATGATCGTCATCGGTCTAAAATAGAGTATAACTAGACAACGTAAAAACTTAACTGGATTAGTTGAGTGCGTAGTCACACCTAACGGTGTTGCAGTTTAGGAAAGCTCGCATTTGAACAAAACCTAACTAAAGCTCGGTGACTAATTAAATACGGTAGGACATACCGAAATTTACGCTTCTGGAGAAACCGACCTCTACTTAGACTGGAGTAATCCTGTCGCCAGCAAGTCGGCTCGTTGAACGAAGAATCTCAGTTTATTTATACCTGAGAGTGTCAAAATAGTCTACTTGACTCGGAATGTTAAGATTCAACGTTTTAACACAGAGTATGGAGTAACAGTAATGGCAAGCGCTGGTGTGCAGTTGCACCTGGCAAAAGTTAGCGAAAACTGACTTTAGTAAAAGATTTTGAAAAAAGTTAATCGCTTTTTCACCAAAATCTCGAATATCTGCCGGCACAAACGAAAAACATGAAGGAGAGAAATCCTAGGAAACTATTCGCATGGTCAATCTCAAAACCACAGTCAAAGACATCGGCTTTACTCACGAAGATTTTGCAGCCCTACTTGATAAATATGACTATCACTTTAGCCCGGGCGATGTAGTAGCGGGTACAGTTTTTAGTATAGAACCGAGGGGCGCTCTGATTGATATCGGTGCTAAAACAGCAGCTTACATTCCCATTCAGGAAATGTCCATCAATCGAGTGGAAAGCCCTGAAGAGGTATTGCAATCAAACGAAACCAGAGAATTTTTCATTCTAACCGATGAAAATGAAGACGGACAATTAACCCTGTCCATCCGGCGCATCGAATATATGCGGGCGTGGGAAAGAGTGCGACAACTGCAAGCAGAAGATGCCACAGTACGATCGCAAGTATTTGCCACCAACCGCGGCGGCGCACTCGTGAGAATAGAAGGCTTGCGAGGCTTTATTCCCGGTTCTCACATCAGTACCCGCAAACCGAAGGAAGAATTAGTCGCCGAAGAATTACCATTAAAATTCTTAGAGGTAGACGAAGACCGCAACCGCCTCGTGTTGAGTCATCGTCGCGCCTTAGTTGAGCGCAAGATGAACCGCCTCGAAGTTGGGGAAGTCGTCATCGGTACAGTACGCGGTATCAAGCCTTACGGTGCCTTTATCGATATCGGCGGCGTCAGTGGCTTGCTGCACATCTCGGAAATTTCGCACGATCACATCGATACGCCTCATAGCGTTTTCAATGTCAACGACGAAGTGAAAGTGATGATCATTGACTTGGATGCCGAGAGGGGCCGGATTTCTCTCTCCACCAAGCAGTTGGAACCGGAACCGGGCGCGATGGTCAAAAATCGCGAATTGGTATACGAAAAAGCTGAGGAAATGGCAGCTAAGTTCCGCGAGAAAATGCTGGCTCAAAAGCAAGCTAAAGCAGGCATAGACATTCCTGTAGACTCAACTGATGCTGATGACTTCTCCGACGAACTCGAAGATGTACCCTCAGCAATGGAAGAGGATCTGCCGGAAGTAGCACCCGAAGCAGCACCCGAAGCAGCACCCGAAGCAGCACCCGAAGCAGCACCCGAAGCAGCACCCGAAGCAGCACCCGAAGCAGTATTAGATGTAGAGGAAGAAATCCCTCCTGCGACAGAAGAATAACATCACAGTTAGTGTGATTAAAAGAGGGAATTTTCCCTCTTTTTTTTTGAGTTAGTCATTAGTCAGTAGTCATTAGTCATTAGTCATTAGTCATTAGTCGCTGCTCGGTGGTTGACAATTCCCAGTTGCCAATTCCCCATTCTTAATTACCGAGATTTAACCTATTTCTGTAGACCGATGCAGCGATCGCACTTTGAATCAAAAAAAGTGGCAGCGCGATCAATCTGCCTAAATAAACCTAGCCTTTACGCTGCTAATTTGTTAAGATTTACAAACATCAGGGACCTCCGCACAAGTGCAAACTCATCAGCATTGTCAGGCAAAAACAAACTACACAAGCAAATTACACAAAATAATACTTAGAAATTTCTTGCCCTGACGCTCAAAGGCAAGTGGATCATGAACATCGAACTATTAAAAGAAAAATTAGAACAGCTAAAAAAACGTCCCAATTCGAGCAAAGGAACGATCGACCAAATCGAAAACTGGTTAACCGGTTCCCACATTTTGCAGAGATTGAGAATTAATCCTTACTACGTAGCAGGCGATACAGTCAAGAATGTTAAAAAAATTACTTCCGAATTTCTGCACGGAGTGAAAGCCGGCGTCTTCGACTTGCACTGGGATATTCACTGCCCCCACTGCAACATGATTACAGAAGAATTTAAAGATTTGGCAGACACATCAGAAATGTCTTTTTGCCCGATGTGCGATCGCGAGTTTAAAATTGATTTGCTCGATCGTGTCGAAGTTACTTTTTCCCTGAACAAAGAAATCGAAGACCCGCAACTGCGGCCCGTCTGCGCTCCCCCTCCCGTACTCCAGAGCAAACTGCAACTGGTAACGCCTTTATACTGCACCGAATCAGAGATTGTCACCTTAGAAGAAGGTAGATACCGCTACTGCTGTCCCCTAACTTTAGCTAAAGGGATTTTAAAGGTTGAAGGCGAAGAAACAGAAGCCATACAAGAAATTAAACTCCAGCAGTTAGCCGGCCCAGATTTTGACAAAAAAGAGCTCGCCGTGCGTCCGGGAAAAGTTAAGCTTGAATTAACTAATACCGAACACAATTTGTCCGGGCTGATTTTGCATTCAGATCAATTGCCCGATGAACTGACATTAGAACAACTGCCCCTGCGGCTGTCAGGAATGCAACTGCTTCATCACCCGGATTATAAGCGTTTGTTTGGCGATCAAGTAATATCGGAAAGAGAGCGAGTCAAGATTCGGGCGATTACTATTATGTTTACTGATATTACCGGTTCTACCAGAATGTACGAAACACTGGGAGATACCAAAGCTTACAATATTGTCCGCGATCATTTTGAAATTTTCTTTGAGTCGATCGAGAAATTTGGCGGAAAAGTAATTAAAACCATCGGCGATGCCGTCATGGCTTCTTTTATCAGCAACGAACAAGCAATTATGACAGCCACCGATGCTGTGGCTAGTTTCAGGAAATACAATTCAACTCGCCAACAAGCAGAGTGGATTCAAGTCAGAATTGGTATTCACCGAGGTACGGCTTTGCTCGTAAATCTCAATAATTCGATCGACTATTTTGGCTCCACAGTCAACAAAGCTGCCAGGATTCAAAATCTTTCTAAAAGTGACGAAGTTTCGTTTTCCGAAGATGTTTACAGCGACCAAGCATTTTTGACAGCATTAAAAGCTGCTGGAGTGTCCGAAATTCACAAACGAGTTGAAGATTTAAAGGGCATACAAGGCGCACAAGTCGCTTATACTGCTAGAATTAATACGGAATCAGTAATCCCGCTGTCTGCTACACTTGTCGCTAAAAAAAGCTAAGTAGGTAAACAAATATAAGTAGTTATTGCTAGCCTCTCGTTACGATCGCCCCAACAGCAGATAGAGTTGTTCGATCGCGCTCAGAAGATAATGACTCCAACAGTATACTTACTCATTAAATGAGTCGCATAATACCTATAACTTAAGGTATACTTAAGTATAGTACGGGTTCTTCAGCGGCACCTTGCGAGAACTGTAGGTTGCTGAATAGCTGAAGTCCTCGACTTCATAGCATGACTTCTCCTCAATTATCTCCAGAAAATACACTCGAAGCCATCGCACCAGTCGCCCTCGATTGCGAACAATTAACCGAAACCGATGCCCCCTTTCCCATTGTTGGGATTGCCGCCTCAGCAGGAGGGTTGGAAGCATTCACGCAGTTACTGAGCCATTTACCGAGCGATACGGGTATGGCGTTTGTGCTGATTCAGCATTTAGACCCCAATCACAAAAGTCTGCTGAGCGAGATTCTCGCGAGAACGACGCAAATGCCTGTTAATGAGGTAGAAGACGGCGTAGCTGTAGAACCCAATCAAGTCTATGTTATTCCGCCGAACACCAAGATGGTGGTATATAAAGGCGTGCTGCAACTATCACCGCGCGAGAAGATTTATGGCAAATATATGCCGGGAGATGCGTTTTTTACCTCATTGGCGATCGATCGGGGGCACAAAGCGATCGCCGTAGTTTTATCCGGGGGAGACGGAGACGGTTCACTCGGGCTCAAGGCAATCAAAGCAGCCGGAGGCATGACTTTTGCTCAATGTCAAGACACAGCAAAATTCGATAGTATGCCGAATACCGCTGTTGCCACAGGAAATGTCGATTTCGTTCTGCCACCGGAAAAAATTGCCGAGGAACTGGCAAACTATAGTCACAATCCCCTTCTCACTGGCCCGCTTGCCATGACAAAAGTTGAGGAATCGCCCGAACACGGAGATGCCCTGGCCACTATTTTTGCGCTGCTGAAATCCACCACAGGCGTTGATTTTAGCCAGTACAAACCCAGGACGATCGCTCGACGCATCCAGCGACGGATGGTGTTGTACAAGCTGGAAAGCTTGAATGATTACGCCCAACATCTTCGATACAATTCGGCTGAAGTCACAGCCCTGTATGAAGAAATCCTGATCCACGTTACCAGTTTCTTCCGTGACGCCGAAGCCTTTGAAAAGTTAAAAGAACTGGTTTTCCCCACGATTACCCAAAATAAATCGGCCGAAACTCCGATTCGGATTTGGGTGGCGGGATGTTCGACAGGTGAAGAAGTTTATTCGATCGCGATTTGCTTGTTAGAGTTTTTGAGCGATCAAGTCATCCAGCCACCGATCCAGATTTTTGCCACGGACATTGGCGAACACGCTATCAACAAAGCGAGGTCTGGCGTCTACTCAGAAAACCAGATGGTAGATGTTTCACCAGAACGACGTACTCGTTTCTTTATTGCCGAAGCAAGAGGTAGCTATAGAATCAGCAAGGCAGTCCGCGAACTGTGTGTATTTGCCCGACAAGACTTAGGCAGCGACCCGCCTTTTTCCAATATCGATTTAGTTAGCTGTCGCAATGTGCTGATCTACTTGGGAGAGTCATTGCAAAAAAAAGTGATGCCGATTTTCCATTACAGTCTTAAGCCAACGGGCTTTCTCCTGTTAGGCACTTCTGAGAGTACCGGAGAATTTTCCTACTTGTTTACTTCAGTGGATAAAAAGTCTAAAATTTATGCCAAAAAGTTGACTGCTACTCGTCCCAATTTTTCGTTTACGCCGAGTTCATATCCCGTCGCTAAAGCACGTGAACGGGAGGAAGTGAAAAACAATTTTACGGATAGCTTGGATTTACAACAAGAAACTGACCAACTGATTTTAAATCGATATGCCCCAGCCAGTGTGGTTGTCAACGAGCAGATGAAAATCCTGCAAGTGCGGGGAGACATCGATCCTTACTTGAGAGTGGTAGCTGGAACGCCCGACTTAAACTTGCTGGCAATGGCAAGGGCAGGCTTGCTGGTTGAGCTTCGCACCGCGATTTATCAGGCACAAACGGAGAACGTAACCGTTAGGAAAGAAAGGGTATTGCTTGAATCGGGCGGACGATCGAGTATCGTCAATTTTGAGGTGATTCCGTTCCAGCCACAGGCGGCCGAAGGACGCTACTTTTTGGTGGTATTTGAAGAGGCTTCACCTTCGGTGCTTAACTTCAGCACTCTCCCTTCTGAAAACTTCGAGCAACCTGATTTAGTGCGCGAAATTGAGCTGCTGAGGCAGCAACTTGCAGCCGCTAACCAAGAAAAAACTGCGGCTCAAGCCCAACTGCAAGCGGTGATCCAGGATCAGGAAAGTCTCAACCAAGACCTCAAAGTTGCGAACGAAGAAATCCTATCCAGCAACGAGGAGTTGCAAAGCACCAATGAGGAGTTAGAAACTGCCAAAGAAGAGATTCAAGCCACTAATGAGGAACTCACTACCACTAATGATGAACTTCGCAGCCGCAATATTGAACAAAGCCTGGTCAATAACGATCTGATAAATTTGCTTTCCAGTATCAATATCCCTATCTTAATGCTGACAAACGATTTACAGATTCGACGCTTTACGCCAACGGCACAGCAAATTTTTAGTGTGATTCCTACAGATGTTGGACGACCCTTTAGCGACATTCGCTCAACTCTGAACGTTCCTAACTTGGAACAGATGATTTTGGAGGTGATTGATACTCTCCAGACGAAAGAACAAGAAATTCAAACTTTATCGGGATATTGGTACAACCTCCGCATTCGTCCTTACCGGACAACGGAAAATCAGATTGACGGTGTGGTGATGGTTTTGCTCGATATTGATGCTCTTAAACGCAGTGCCAGAACCTTGGAGGAGGCCCGAAATTATGCTGAAACCATTGTGGAAACTGTGCAAACGCCTTTAGTCGTCCTAGATGCTGATTTCCGAGTGAATAAAGCAAATCGATCGTTTTATGAAATGTTTCAGGTTTCACCGTCAGAAACAGCAAAATCTTCGCTATTTGAGCTAGGCAACGGGCAGTGGAATATCCCCCAAGTGCGATGGATTCTGGAAGATATTCTGGTTAGTGATGTTCAGCTTGAAAACTTTGAGTTGGATCACCTGTTTGATAAGATCGGGCCCAAAACCATGCTGCTGAATGCTTGTAAACTTGAAAGAGAAGATCAAGCTTTAATGATTCTGTTGTCGATCGAGGATATCACGCAGCGCAAGCAGTTGGAGACAGTACGATCGCAGTTATTACAGCAGGAACAGTTGGCCCGCCACCAGGCAGAAACCGCCAACCGTAGTAAAGATGAATTTCTGGCGAATCTCTCCCACGAATTACGCAATCCTTTGACTCCGATCCTGGGCTGGTCACAAATTCTGCGTTCCGGGAAATTAAAGGAACCAGCCGTTACTAAGGCTTTAGAGGTGATCGAGCGCAGCGCGAGGGCGCAATCTCAGTTAATCGAAGATATCCTGGATATTTCCCGGATTACGAGTGGCAAGCTTCAACTGTGCATTTGTCCGATCGATCTGCGGTTAGTGGTGCAAGCTGCGCTGGAGGGGGTGCAATTATCCGCCGAAGCCAAAAACATTCAAATTGTTTCGCAGTTGATTCCTACGACTGTTTTAGGGGATATCAATCGCTTGCAGCAAGTTGTGTGGAATCTTCTGTCTAACTCGATTAAGTTTACTCCGGCGGGGGGACGAGTGGAAATCCTGCTATCGACGATCGAGAATCATGCTCAACTTCGAGTCAGCGATACGGGAAAAGGCATTGGGGCACAATTTTTGCGGTATATTTTCGATCGTTTCCATCAAGGCGATTCCAGCAGCGTTAAAGGGAATCAAGGGCTGGGATTGGGTTTGTCGATCGTGCGTCACCTGGTTGAATTGCACGGGGGAACGGTGCAAGCCGAAAGTCCGGGTGAAGAACAAGGAACTACAATGACTGTGAGATTGCCGTTGCGATCGCTACCTCCAGAGTTGACATCGGTGATCGATTTAAAGTCAACTGCTTTGGTAGGGCCTTTAAACGCCTCTAGCGATCGCGTCCCCTCTCTAGAAGGCTTGCACATCTTAGCCGTAGACGATCAGATCGATACCCGCGACTTTTTACAATTTGTGCTTGAAGGCTACGGGGCGGAGGTTTTGGCAGTTGCATCTGCCAGAAGTGCGATCGCTGCTTTGACTGAAAATCCGGGCAGATACGACGTGCTAATCTCCGATATTGGAATGCCAGAGGAAGATGGGTATTTCTTAATTCGAGAAGTGCGAGCTCTTGCTGCGGAAGCCGGAGGAGAAATCCCCGCAGCGGCGCTGACTGCCTATGCGGGCGATAAAGAACGCGAAAGGGCGATCGAAGCTGGTTTTCAAAGGCATATGGTTAAGCCGATTCAGCCGGTTGTACTAGGATTAATGGTGGCTAATTTAGTAGGACGATTTTAAATATTTTGGAGTGTTGATTTATGATGTTTGAGATTAGATTAGGCAGTTAAACTCTTGTCCCCCGGAGATCCCCCTAAATCCCCCTTAAGAAGGGGGACTTTGAGTGCTTCATGTCCCCCCCTTCTTAAGGGGGGTTAGGGGGTATCAATCCAAGATTAGGAGGATGATGACCAAATTAAACGACTCGAATTTCCACCTACCTTACAACCCAAAACTCATCCCTATCGCCAAGGAACTTCGGAAAAATCCAACTCCAGCCGAAAAGAAACTTTGGGAAGATTTTCTGAGAAATTTCCCTTTTAGAGTTTTGAGACAGCGACCGATCGACAATTTTATTGTAGATTTTTATTGTGCTGCTTTAAGATTGGTAATTGAGGTTGATGGCGAGAGTCATTTTACTGAACAGGGGAAACAATATGATGCGGAAAGAACAGGGATTTTCGAGGGGTATGGACTGCAAGTTGTCAGGTTTACGAATGTTGATGTGTTGCAGTGTTTCGAGGGAGTTTGTCAGGAGTTGTTGGGTGCGTGCGATCGTCATTCTTAGGGCTAGACCTCCCCTAAGCTTCCTTAATAAGGGGGGGGACAAGAGTACGATCGATCTCGTAATAGTTAAGGCCAGATCCCCCCTAGCCCCCCTTAATAAGGGGGGGACAAGAGTACGATCGATCTCGTAATAGTTAAGGCCAGATCCCCCCTAGCCCCCCTTAATAAGGGGGGGAC
>NZ_JAUBPI010000015.1:54217-88109 GCF_036700645.1 Microcoleus sp. S36b_A4
AAGAGAATTATGTTGCGCTAAAAACAATTGCTAAAAATACCACAATATGAGACTATACAAAAAAATATAAAAATTACGGAGTTCAAATTCTTGGTAACTATTAAATGTCAGGGCATTACCTTCTCGAATATCCAAGCCGTAATCTTTGACAAAGACGGCACTCTAGAGGATTCTCAAGAATTTTTGAGATTGTTGGGGATTAAGCGATCGCGCCTCGCAGACGCTCAAATTCCGGGCGTTGGAGAGCCTTTACAAATGGCTTTCGGCATCGAAGGTGGCAGCATCGACCCCACAGGCTTGCTAGCAGTCGGTAGTCGTAGGGAAAATGAGATTGTGGCGGCGGGATACATCGCCGAAACCGGCAGAGGATGGCTGGAATCTTTAACTATTGCGCGCCGCGCTTTTGACGAAGCTGACGAAATGTTTAAAAATAGTGCTGTTTCTCCTTTATTTGTCGGTAGTTTGGAAGTGCTGAAATATCTTTCGGAAGCGGGTTTAAAACTGGGAATTCTTTCGGCGGCTACGACGGAGGTTGTGCAGAAGTTTGTGAAACACCACGCATTGGCCGAGTGGATTCAGTTAGAAATGGGAGTGGATTCAACGGTTCACAAACCCGATCCGAAATTGTTTTTGCAAGCTTGTGAGAAACTCGGAGTAAATCCCGCAGCAACTTTAATGGTAGGAGATTCAGCAGGCGATATTCAGATGGGTAAAAATGCGGGCGCGGCTGGCTGTATCGGGATTTGTTGGGGAAAGGCCCAGGTTAGTCATTTGGAAAATGCGGATGTGGCGATCGCATCTTTGGATGAAATTACAATTTTAGCAGATTGAGCAAACATCAGAGCCTGGAAAATCTCGCTTCTACCGTAGTCTCGATCCCCCTAAATCCCCCTTAAAAAGGGGGACTTTGAGCGCTTCCTGTCCCCCCCTTCTTAAGGGGGGCTAGGGGGGATCGAGGCCTAATCGTCAAACAGCAGACCGGTATTACGTTTGACCTTAAGTTGACACCAATGGGCATTGCCGTTTCCCTACAGCTAACAACGCAAACCCAGAATTACGACATCTCTTTCAAAGCCGTCAAGTTCCGCAACTTGTGGCAGATATCCCCACCGCTGAAAGCCAAATTTCTCAAACAATTTTACACTCGGCTGATTGTGAGCAAAAATAATTCCTATGAGAGTTTTAAGCTTCAATTCTGGAGTCCGCACAATTGCCGATTGCAATAAATTTTGTCCGATTCCGCAGCGTTGGCGATCGGGTGCAACGTAGATGCTAACTTCTGCTGTATGCTGATAGGCAGCGCGTCCGTAGAAAATCTGAAAACTCAGCCAGCCAACAATATTTTGTTCTGATTCCATTACCCAAATCGGCCAGGAATTGGGAGAGTGTTCTCTGTACCACGGAAGGCGGCTTTCGACTGAGACTGGTTTTAAATCGGCTGTGGCCATTCTGCCCGGTATTGCTGCGTTATATATTTGGACAATTGCTGGCAAATCGCTTTCTTCTGCATCGCGAATTTTCATCGTTTGGTGGACTGTTGACTGTTGACTGTTAACTGTTGACTGTTGACTGTTGACTGTTAACTGTTGACTGTTGACTGTTAACTGTTGACTGTTAACTGTTGACTGTTGACTGTTAACTGTTGACTAATGACTCTTGTACAGTTCCATAATATCGCTGACACCCATTCTTGAATTTGCTCCCAAAGTTAGCGGCGATTTGTGTCCTCGCTGCAAGTGTTCTGCCGCCGCGCAGCCAATCATTGCTGCGTTGTCCGTACAATATTTTAATGGCGGAAACAATACTCGCAAGTTGTGTTTTCCTGCTGCTGCTTGTAAGTGTTTTCGCAGTCCGCTGTTTGCTGCAACTCCGCCGCCGACTACAATAGTGGTAAGCCCGAAATTTACGGCACAGTCGATCGCTCTTTTTGTTAAACCCTTAGCTACTGTTTCCTGAAAGCTGGCCGCAATATCATTAATTGTAGAGGCAGGCAAGAGGTCTTCGGCACCCACATTGTTATTTTGTTTCTTGAGTTTCTGTACTAATTGCAAAACAGCAGTTTTCAAGCCACTAAAACTACTGTCGTAAGGATGGTAGCCACCACCAGGCAAGGAAATTCTGCCTTCTGGTAGAGGGTATGCTTGGGGATTGCCAAGGGCGGCCAATTTGTCAATCAGCGGCCCGCCGGGATATCCTAGCTGCAACAGTCTCGCAACTTTATCAAAAGCTTCGCCAGCGGCGTCGTCGCGTGTGTGTCCTACTGTTTCATAAACACCGCAATCTTTGACATAAATAAAGCTAGTATGTCCCCCGGAAACTAACAAACACAAAAACGGTGGCTGCAAGTCGGGTTCGGTAAGGTAAGAAGCGTAGATGTGCCCTTCGAGGTGGTGGACGCCTAAAAAAGGTTTTTGATGGACTATTGCCAAGCTTTTCGCCGCTGTCAGCCCGACTAACAATGCACCTACTAAACCGGGGGCACAAGTCGCTGCAATGCCGTCAATTTCTGACCAACTCAGGTTTGCTTCACCGAGACACTGGGCAATTACCTGATTGAGCATTTCTAGGTGACTCCGCGAAGCCACTTCCGGCACTACCCCGCCAAACTGCTCGTGGATTTTAATTTGTGATGCTACAACATTGCTGCAAACTTGACGATTCTTAACAATCGCTGCTGCTGTTTCGTCACAACTTGTTTCGATCGCGAAAATGGTTGCCATTAACTGGTAATTTTATTTGATAGGTTAGTTATTGCTAGCTTAACTAATTCGGCGCAAGTCCCCCGCTCTACCTGTACTCAGGTTATTGTTAAGGGATTTTTGCCCGATCGACAGGTAAGACCATCATCGGATGCAAAGAAGGAATATCCTCACGGTATTGCTAGCTCAGCATTGACCTATGAAAACGCTAATCCCTCATTCTATTGGGATTTGCCGCATCAATGATGGATACTTTACACTGTCAACAAACACGGTAATCTGGATTCCAGATCGGCAAGTTGAAATGCTTGTACAAAAACTTATTGTTTTGTAACAAAAGGAAACAATTCCATGCGACGATTGTTTGCTGCAATTTTAGTGTTGAGTGTCTGGATCAGTTTTGCTCCAGTTGCTTCGGCTTACAATTTAGTGCCGTGCAAGGACTCTCCCGAATTCAAGGAACTGGCTAAAAATGCCCGTTCTACGAATGGCGACCCCGCATCTGCCAAAGCAAGATTCGATCGCTATTCTCAAGCTATGTGCGGCCCGGAAGGATACCCGCACTTAATCGTAGACGGCAATTTGAGCAAAGCCGGAGACTTTTTGATTCCCAGCGTGCTGTTCTTGTATATTGCTGGTTGGATTGGTTGGGTAGGCCGTTCTTATCTGCAAGCAGCCAAAAAATCTGGCTCTCCTGAGGAAAAAGAGATTATTATCGATGTTCCAAAGGCAGTCCCATTGATGCTGAGTGGCTTTTTGTGGCCTCTAGCAGCTCTCAAAGAAATCACCACTGGTGAAATGTTTGCGAAGGACGACGAAATTACTGTTTCGCCGCGCTAGCAATTTGGGATTTTAGATTTTAGATTTTAGTTGGTTTACAAATTCCCAGCCTAAAATCCTTAATCTAAAATCGGTTCGCATAATTTAAGTTGTCTCGACTTTTGAGGAGCAGTATTCATGCAATACTTTCTGAAGTATCTTTCGACCGCACCAGTATTGGCAGCAGCTTGGATGGTGATAACGGCGGGAATTTTAATTGAATTCAACCGTTTTTTCCCAGACTTGCTTTTCCATCCGATGCCATAAAAAATCAGTGGATTTAGGTTCCTAAACCTAGAAAAAAAAGTTGAGAGTTTTGAAGTTGGAGCGGTGATTTATCAAGTTATTTCAAAGCTCAAATATCAAAACTCTCAAACTGGAGCATTGAGTACAAAACCAGCGCCTAAATGGGTGAAAACCAAGGATCTAAACTATTTAGTTATCAAATTAGTTCCCAATGACTAATGACTAATGGCTAATGATTAATGATTAATGACTAATGACTAATATTGTGAATCGATGAAGTCTTATCTCGCCGCAGCAATTCAAATGACTAGCTTGCCTGACCTGCAAAAAAATTTGGTTCAGGCAGAGGAATTAATCGACCTGGCAGTGCGTCGGGGTGCGGAGTTAGTTTCCTTACCAGAAAATTTCTCGTTTATGGGAGAAGAGGAGGAAAAGATTGCTTCTTCAGAGGCGATCGGCATCCAAAGCGAAAAATTCCTCAAAACGATGGCCCAGCGATTCCAGGTAACGATTCTGGGCGGCGGATTTCCAGTGCCGACGGAGGGAGGGAAGGTATACAATACTTGTTTGCTGGTAGACCCAAACGGCACTGAAGTGGCAAGGTACAGAAAAGTACATTTGTTCGATGTGAATGTGCCAGACGGTATTACTTACAGGGAATCGAACACTGTGAAAGCTGGTGAAGATTTGCCGCCGGTTTATGTGTCGCCGGAGTTGGGGACGCTGGGACTTTCGGTGTGCTATGACGTGCGGTTCCCGGAAGTGTACAGGCATTTGTCGTACAAGGGGGCTGATATTTTGTTCGTGCCGGCGGCGTTTACTGCTTACACTGGCAAGGATCACTGGAAGGTTTTGTTGCAAGCTAGGGCGATCGAGAATACTTGTTATATGATTGCCCCCGCACAAACTGGCCGTCACTACGGTCGCCGTCAAACTCACGGTCACGCGATGATTGTAGACCCTTGGGGTGTAGTTTTGGCGGATGCTGGAGACGAACCGGGTGTGGCAATTGCAGAAATTAATCCCGATCGACTAGAACAAGTCCGCCGCCAGATGCCATCTCTGCAACACCGGGTTTTTCTGTGAAGGAATTTTGAGACCCATTGGGTCTCAAAATTTCAGTCCTACTGGGCCAACCGACGTGAAAACTTTTTATTCGATCAAGTAATTGTGTAGGTTCGTACACACAATTACTTAGATCATGTGCGTGCGATCGACAACAATAAGCGGGAGGGGGCGGATTTACGCCGATCTATGAGTGATATTGTCGATCGGAGGTGACTCTGGCCCCGACAGCTTAATGATATTGTTTTTTCCTGCAGATGAACGGCCAATAACTCGCGATAAAATGTCTAAGGCAGGTTCAATGGGCGTGCACTTCTGCTAAAAGGTGAATTAGCGAAAGTAGAATTGCACGAAATGCGTCTTTTTGGAGAAATGAAACACACTCTTTCGGTTTTAGTTGAAGATGAAGCGGGTGTCCTCACTCGAATTGCTGGTTTATTTGCCCGTAGGGGTTTTAATATTGAAAGTCTGGCCGTTGGCCCGGCGGAACAAGGTGGAGTGTCTCGGATTACGATGGTTGTACCCGGAGATGACCAAATTATCGAACAGTTGACAAAGCAACTGTACAAGTTGATTAACGTGCTTAAAGTTCAGGATATAACGGAAATTCCCTGTGTGGAACGGGAGTTGATGTTGCTGAAAGTTAATGCTGCTAGCGGGGCGCGATCGGAGATCATTGAGTTAGCTCAAATTTTTAGAGCGCGAGTGGTGGATATTGGTGATGATACGCTGACATTGGAAGTTGTGGGAGATCCCGGTAAAATGGTGGCGATCGTCCAGGTTCTGAATAGATTTGGGATTAAGGAAATTGCTCGTACTGGGAAAATTGCCCTGACGCGCGAGTCGGGGGTAAATACTGAGTTTCTCAAGTCTTTGGAAGCGAAAGTTTAAGGAAGTTGACGGTTGACTGTTGACTGTTGACTGTTGACGGTTGACTGTTGACGGTTGACTGTTGACTGTTGGCAGTTGACGGTTTGCCATCAACTATGTTAAAGGAGCTAATATGGAAAGCTTTCAACAGCTACAAGTTTATCAATTAGCTGAAAAAATATCAAACGAAATATGGTTTATTGTTAAAAAATGGGACGAGTTTACGAAGGATACGATGGGCAAACAAATAGTGCGATCTGCTGATAGTGTTGGTGCTAATATTGTAGAAGGACATGGACGCTATAGCTGCCAAGATAATCAGCGTTTTGTTAAAATTGCCAGAGGCTCCTTAAACGAAACAAGACACTGGTTAAGACTTGCCTACGCTCGAAATCTTTTAACCCAAGAACAGAGCGATCGCCTGCATCCCTTATTAAATGAACTTTCACCAAAACTTAATGCTTATCTTAACTCACTAAAACAAAAAGCCAAAGGTTAACAGTCAACAGTCAACAGTCAACAGCCAACAGCCAACAGTCAACAGTCAAATTACCATTTAGGTTGACTTGCTATCAAAAGTGTGGCTGCGATGCTGTCTATCGGCTTTGAGAAAAAGTATCCTTGTCCGTATTCGCATTGCAGAGCTCTAAGTAAATTAAGCTGTTCGCTGGTTTCGATTCCTTCAGCAATTACATCCATACCTAAATGACTGGCTAAAATTAAAATAGTCTGTACAATCGCTTCGTTTCCTTCATCTTCAGTCATGCGGCTGACAAAAGCTCGATCGATTTTTAAAGCATCAGTTGGAAAAGTGTGCAGGCGGCTCAAAGAAGAATAGCCAGTGCCGAAATCGTCAATATATAATTGAATTTCTAAATTTTTCAATTCCGCGAGGATAGCGACTGCTGATTCGGCATTCTCCATGATGACGCCTTCAGTAATTTCTACCTTTAAAGTGCGGGGGTCAAGCTGAGTTTCTTGTAAAATTTCACGAATGCGATCGATTAAATCCGGTTGTTTAAATTGTTGGTTAGAAAGGTTGACGCTGACAGTCAACGGCGGATTAGCTGGGAATTTTTGGTGCCACTCGTGGATCTGATGACAAGCCGATCGCATCATCCACCAGCCCATAGGTATAATCAATCTAGTTTCTTCAGCTACTAAAATAAACTCGCCGGGAGATACGACACCCCGCTGCGGGTGATACCACCGCATCAGCGCTTCAAAACCGCTGATTCTACCAGTAACTAGAGAGACGATAGGCTGATAGTAAAGCTGAAATTCCTGGGAGTCTAAAGCGCGTCGCAGGTCGTTTTCCAGTTGCAAAAGGGCGACGGCGCGAGTGTGCATACTTAAGTCAAAAACTTCGTGGCGAGCTTTGCCCAATCCCTTAGCATGATACATGGCAGCATCTGCATCTCGGAGCAGTTCTTCAGGTCGATCGTACAACATTGGGAACGGGACATTGGGAACAGGAGAGTCGGAAGATAAGCAAGACAAAGAAGTTTCCCGATCGATATTTCCCAGATTTTCGGGACTCGACAGTTTGCTGGTTTCCCTTGAATACCGAGGCAAACCAGAACAAACAATCCCAATGCTAGCACTGGTAAAAACTTGATATTCGTTAAGGTAAAAAGGCTCTGCCAGTTCCGCTTGCACTCGTTCGGCAATCTGGATCGCATCCTCGGTGCTTTTGATATTTTCCAGCAAAATAGCGAATTCGTCGCCGCCAAGACGCGCAACGGTATCTCCAGCGCGCAAACAGATTCCCAGGCGCTGCGCGATCGCGATTAGCAACCGATCGCCCACTAAATGCCCCAAACTGTCGTTAACAACCTTAAAGCGATCAAGATCGATAAACAGCACCGCAAACAAAATTTCGGGGCGGCGTTTTGAAAGATTGATCGCGTGCCCCAAGCGATCCATAAATAAAGCTCGGTTGGGCAAACCGGTTAGCATATCGTGCAAAGCATCGTGTACCAACTTATCTTCTGCTATTTTGCGGAGGGTAATATCTTCGACAGTGCCTTCGTAGTAAAGTAAATTTCCGTCAGGGTCGCGAACTGCCCGGCCGTTCTCGGAAACCCAGATAGTAGTGCCGTCAGCACGGTAAACTTGAGACTCGAACTCAGACACAAAACCTTGTTTTTCGATCGCACGCAAAAACTCGACGCGGCGGTTGGGATCGAGGTAAAGTTGGCGGTCGATGTTGCGTATGTTCGCGATCAATTCGGCAGCCGAGGAGTAGCCGTAAATTCTCGCTAAAGCAGGGTTAGCGCTGAGGTAGCGCCCGTCAGGCGTTATCTGGAAAATTCCTTCGATCGCATTTTCAAAGATACTGCGGTATTTCTCTTCCGCCTGTTGCAGCGCGAATTCTGCCTGCTTGCGATCGGTGATATCGGTCAACGTGCCGAGATAGCCTAGAACTTCCCCGCTTTTCGTCATTTCTGGCACTGCTTGCCAAAATACCCAGGTTGTGAAGTCACCGTTGCAAAAACGGTACTCTAACTTACAGGGCAACTTGTCTATGACAGCGCGATACCACTGGCTTAAAACACGCTCGCGGTCTTCGGGATGCAAACTTTGCGCCCAACCTTCGCCTAGTGCCTTTGGTGCAGTCAGCCCCGCCATCTCCAAAAATCGCTCATTGACGTACAAGCAATCTCCAGCAGCGTCGGCGCGGAAAATCCCGACCGGCAGTATTTTTGCCAAGGTGTAATAGCGGTATTCGCTTTCTAGCAGTGCGCTGGCAGCTACTTTAGTCTCTGTGATGTCAAACATGGCGCCTTGAAGGATGACAGATTTGCTTGCTTCATCGCGAACTGCGGTCGCTTGATCGCGGAACCAGACTACTCGACCGTTGCGGGCGATCGCCCGGTATTCTGAAACCAGCGACCCCTCGCAGAAGATATCTTCTCCATCGGTGAATTTCTGTGTAGCGTTTTCAACTAACACGCGGTCACGGTCTTCTGGGTGAACGAGTTTCAGCCACAGGTCGGGATCGGCTCTCCATTCAGCTACAGAATAACCTAGAAAAGTCTCGATTTGCGGGCTGATGTAAAGTTTGGCAGCCGTGCGGTTGAGGGGAGAAATGTAGGTGACAGCAGGCATTTGTTCTACCAGGGCGCAGTATTTCGCTTCTACAGTGGACAGTGCTGCTTCTAGGCGCTGCCGCTCTAATTCGGCGGCGGCCCGTCCGGCAAAGATGCTGAGAATTAATCGGAATTTGGCAAGATGTGCTTCCACCAGGGGGCGATCGTGGAAAATACAGATAATGCCTAAAGGTTCGCCGTAAGAGTTTTTCAGCAAGACTCCCAGGAAACTGCGCGCACCTGTTACTACCGGTCTGGGGTCTTCTGGAAAAGTTTCCCAGAGGTAGTCGGGACAGGAATACATTCCCCCCTCCAGCACCCGCGCTTCGGGAGTATTGGCGGTGTCGTACTCAAAGTTTGGCTGCTGCTGTCCGTCGCTGCAAAAACTAATAACTTGCAATCTATCGGCAGCAGCATCGGTGCGTGGCTTCGACTTAATCGATTTGGCAGCGACGGCGGTGCGAACTCCCAGTGCTGAGGCTAAGTGGCAAACTAAGGCATCAAAGAATTCTCCTCCCCCCGGCGAATCAGTACCTGCTAGGATTTCGCCCAGCAAATCTTCCTCTAATTGCGCGAAAGCATTAACTTTGGGAGGATTCTCGGCATTCGGGCGATCGGGATTTTCCCCCATCGAACCCAAAATGCTCAGACTTAGGGTTTTGCTATTTCCAGGCCCCACAATAGGCGAAGAATTCACTGTTAGGCGCTGTTGCTTGGGCAAGAATACAGCGCGGCCCACACCTAAAACTTTACCCAAGAAGCTGTCAGTTGCCGGCCACCGATTTGAGTTCGGGAAAATCACAAAGTTTTTCGGCATTTTCAATCCTGCAGATAAATCGTCCGGCTTTAAGTCTGCCAACTGCCGTTGCTCTTTGGCTAGCGGTAGCCTGGAAGGCCTTCGGTGCCACTTGAGATAAATCGCGGACACCACGGCTAAAGTCGCCAATAATCCCAGAAGATATGCAAGAATCTCAAAGTAAAAAAATAAATCTAGATCGAACATCGATTAGCACCGCTCGACAATTGTTGTAGTTATCTGAAGCCAATCTATTTAAAAATAACTAAGTATCGTCACGGATGGGTAACGAATACAAGGTCTGATCGCCGTGAAGGCGACAAGAGAGTTAACAGTTCCCAAAAAACCTGGCAATACTTGACATTACCGAACTTTTTGTGGTTTTTTTCGTACAGGCTGAACCCGTACGGGTGAAATTGTAAACACATATATACGATTGTGGCACTCCTCTAAGGGGGTGAGTTTACGTTTACTTTTCTAATTATATTTAACGCTGCCTTCACATCAGAATTAATTCGACTTTCATTCCAAGACCGAAACCACTCGCGTTTACCGATCTTACCCTGGTAAGACTCTTGCTTACCGACAGGCTCTAAATCCCCAAATCTGCACTTATTTGTATAATATGCTTGTGTAACTATTACCTTGATACCGACTAACTCAGTTTTGCAAGTAATAAATTTTATGGGCTCTGTATGAGGAATGACGCCACAAATATGATGCTTTTTTTGTAATTTTATATTCGGTTTATTCCTAACCTTTGTGCCAATAATTAACTGGATTATTTTCTCATACTCCAACCGCTTGACAATCAAACTGCTGGTCTGATGAAGGTAGTTTTCTAAGGGCTTGTTTCGATTAAATGTGATTTGCTGGATTTGGCGCGTGGTAGATTTTTTCCGATCTATTTTTGACAGTAAAAATGCTCTGGGCTGATTGAAAGCTTGAGTAATTAATTTGAGATGTTTTTTATCATAAATAGTTGGAGTAAATGTTGGCTTATTAGATGCCAAAGCGACGAAGTAATCAATCCCTAAATCTATACCTTCTCTGAGGTGGTAATTTAAATTCATCAACGTTACAGGCTTTTGATTAGCAACCTCAAAAAAGTAGAGCGCTGTTGCAGAAACTACCCTTACCTTTATGACATCTTGGAATTTTGTAGAAATTATTATGTCACTTTGAGATAAATGAAGTAGTCCTTTATTGAGGTTTATTCCCCTTTTTTCTAGGGAGTGGTTATCAGAACTTAACAAGTTACGTGTACAGATTTTATGTTGGTATTGGGGAATGCTGGGTAGGAATGAAAATCGAGGTATATCTAGGTCATAAGCTATTCTTAAATTTTGGCAATCCTCCCAATCATGAACAACTTCTTTGAGACCTTGATTTCTAATTTTAGCCGTGAATGATTGAGATATGTCTCTAGGTTTTAAGATGGCAAATAACTGTCGGATAATTCTAGTGCTACCAACTTTATATCCCGAACTGAAAAAGTGTTTTATCATAAACATTTACCATGATAGTAGAAAATTTTGGACAGAAATGATAAGTCATCAAACTCTTTATAAGACGGATGCTGACGATCTATGTAATGCCTTTCAACAACAATCATAAATTTTGGATAAACGATTTTTTTTTTGTTGCTTTGCTAAGCAATATACAATAAAGTTTAGGGATTATCTGATCTAGTGTAACACCCATGATGAAAGCGATTGTTTTTCAAACCCCCGGAAGCCCGTCCGTATTGAAACTGCAAGATATCCCCGCCCCTACTATACAAACAGAAACTGAAGTTTTGGTGCGGTTGCGAGCGGCGGGTATCAATCCGATAGATACTAAGTTGCGATCGCGCGGCACTTTTTACCCCGATAAAGCTCCTCACGTTTTGGGGTGCGACGGTGCTGGAGTCGTAGAGGCTGTCGGTGTTGGTGTGCAAAGTTTCCAAGTAGGAGACGAGGTTTTTTTCTGCAATGGCGGTTTGGGCGGATCGAGGGGTACTTATGCTGAGTTTGCCGTAGTAGACGAACGCTTTCTCGCACTCAAGCCTGCTGCTTTAAGTTTTGCTGAGGCGGCGGCGGCACCGTTAGTTTTAATTACAGCTTGGGAATCGCTGTACGATCGAGGGCGCTTGCAAGCCGGTCAAAAAGTCCTGGTTCAAGCTGGTGCCGGCGGTGTCGGCCACGTCGCGGTACAGTTGGCGAAGTTGCAGGGTGCAGAGGTTTGCACGACTGTTAGTTCTCAGGAAAAAGCCAATTTTGTCAAGCACCTAGGTGCAGATTCAGTTATTTTATACAAAAATACCAATGTTGTCGATGAGGTTTTGACTTGGACTCAAGGACAAGGAGTTGATTTGGCTTTCGATACAGTCGGGGGAGAAACTTTTTACCAAACTATTCCGACTGTGAAAATTTATGGAGATTTGGTAACAATTTTGGAACCCGATCCAGCTTTGGGAAATTTGAAAACAGCGAGAATGCGAAATCTGAGAATTAGTCTGGAATTAATGTTAACACCAATGCTGGAAGGTTTGGTGGAGGAACAGGAACAGCAGGCTCATATTTTGCAGAAGTGTGCTCGTTTGTGCGATCGCAACTTGCTAAAAATTCACGTCAGCAAAACTTTCCCTCTCGAAGAAGCGCAAGCCGCTCACGAACTGTTAGAAACAGGCTCAGTAACTGGTAAAATAGTGCTTGAAATTGGGGGCTAAAAATACGGATTGTTAAATAAGAAATTGACAACTGATATCATGTCCGGTCGAGGAACCACGATTTTTGTAGGTAGGGCGAGTTCACCAAGAATACCAGCCAATAATTCACAATCTCAAAAACCCGCCCCGACCGGGATATTATGGTTAATCGATCGGAAATGATATGAAATTCTTGGAGAGAAAGGTGCAAAATCCTGGTTAATAATTTTGAGAGACTTCTGGCTAATTCAACGACCAAGGTAAATCTTTATTTTCTATCAAATCCGTTGGCATCGGAATGATTCATCTGTCTCTTCCGTTTCTCTGTATCCTCTGCGCCCTCTGCGGTTTAATTCGGTTCTATAAACAAGAGCGAAAACCGTATAGGAAAAATGCCGCTGTCGATCGATAAATTTGAAGGTCAACTGCTGAAGTTGACACGACGAAAGGCACGGCCCCGTACCCTAATTGGGGGTAACTAACGGCGATTTACTTGTAACCAAATTTCCAGCGTCACCAGCAGCCACAACTTCAGCCCATAGCGGGGAAAAACTTCCCCACGATAGTTTAGCCACTCGCGGATTAGTGTTCGATCGAGGTAAGGCGCGATCGCCGCATGACGATTCAGCAACAACGATCGCGCTTGCCGCTGCCAATCCCTCAAAAACCACTGCTGCATCGACATCACCATCCCGCTTTTCGGACGGTTGACAATGACATCGGGCAGCAAATCCGCCACAGCAGCCTTGAGAACCGCTTTTTCCTGCGCGCCCGAAAGCTTATATTCTGGCGGAATTTGCAAACTCAGTGCCACCATCCGCGAATCAAACAAAGGCGATCGAGCTTTTAGTCCCGCCGCAGCCGTGAGATTATTCACCTTGGTCAAAATGTAATCGGCTCCCTTAAACTCAATGTTGAGCCGCATCAGCCGATTCAAAAACGTCGTTTCTGTCTGTTGCAATTCCTCAGCAAAGACGGAAGGCGCATTCTTCACCTTTTCCCAAACCTCCGGCTTCAGCAAACGCGGCAAATCCACATAGCATTTCTGAAACGAAGTCAAGTAAGCTGCGATCGGATCTGGTTTACCCTGAACAGAACCGTACAAACTATTCAGCAGCATCGGCTTATTTTTCGGCCCGCCAAAGCACGGATCGCCACCTTCGCCATTCAGTACCACGTCTGCGAATTGCTTTGCCGATCGCCCCAGCAGAAAATTTGGCACTGTCAAGCCTTCCCCCACCGGATCATCCATCGCCGCCAGCGTTTCCGGCAGCAACTCCCAAATTTGCTGCGGCGAAACTTCCAAAATGTGGTGCTCAGTGCCACAATGTGCCGCAACGATGTTGGCAAATTCAATCTCGCTGGGATATTGAGCGCCAAAGTGCATCGAAAAAGTGTGTACCGGACGATCATGCAGCCTTGTGGCGATCGCCGTGACGCAACTTGAATCAATCCCGCCCGAAAGGTATGCTGCTACTGGTTCGCCCGCTGGTAGCGCTTCCTGCACCAGTTGTTCCAAAAGCGATCGCACTTGTTGACTATGCCATTCCAAAGGGCGATCGGCGTTAGTAATTTGCTCCTGTGGCTGCCAGTATCTCTGCGCCTCAATATCCGGTAAGTACAGGTAGCTACCGGGTCGCAACTCTCGCACCGCTTCCCACAGCGTTTGTGCTCCGGGTACAAAGGCACAACACAAGTAGTCGCGCAAAGCAACTAAATCAAGTTCTCGATCGTGATACGGATTGAGCGATCGCAGTCGGGGCGCAATCCAGCGAGTCGTTCCTGTACGGGTGTAATAGAGGGTTTTGGCTCCGACGCGATCGCGCCCCAGACACAAGGTTTGCTCGTCTCTATCCCACACTGCAAGGGCAAATTGTCCTTCCAGTAAGCTCAGTGTTTTAGTACCGTACTGTTCCCATAGCCGCCCGACGATCGCCAAATCGGTCAATCCATCTGTGTCAATCTGTTGTTTGAGCATGGGAGTGCGATCGAAGCAGCAGTCACCTATCAGCACAAATCGCTGATTGGGGCTGAAGGTGGGTTCAGCTCCGATTATGGCAAAACCGGACGTTTCCCAAGTTGCAGGGTGCGATCGGGCTTCTGGGCCCCAAGCAATCACCCAATTAGGGTAGATAGATTTCTGAGTGTGCATTTTAAATTAGACATCTCCCATAATTATTGTGGAACAGGCATCTTGCCTGTTCAAAACAGGCTTTTCTGCAGATGACTATTACATTAAAAAACGTTTGAAAGTAACTTATAAATCAATCGAAAAATAGCTGTGCCAGCGATCGCACCCAAAGCACCCAACCATCCCACAAATAACACGCCAGTGAGCGGAGAATTCGGATAAATCGCAACAGCCGCCGTCTGTAAAACCGGGAAAAACCACAGCAAAGCCACAGTACCTGCACCAATAATCAACATCTCAGTTTGTTCGATCGCCCTGCGATACTGGCCGTAAATCAAACCCGCCACAATCATCCCCAACAATCCGATACTCAAACCAGGAGAGGGCAGCAAACTCGTCAGGGCGATCGCCAACACCCCTCCCTCAAAACCCGTAAACGCCGCCCCCGACAAAACCTCCCAAATCGAAAAAGTCGCTCTCTGCGAAGGTTGCAGCCCTCCCGGAGGTGTTGCAGGAACCCGTACAGGAGGAGGCAGAGTCGGTTGAAGAGGTATCGGAGGCGGTGCCACCACGACTGTAGGTGGTTGAGAAGGTTGTTGAGGGCCAGACATCAGAGCTGCTTCCACCTCCCTCGCAGATTGAAAACGCTGGCTGGGAGCTGATAATAACATTCGATCGAGAACGTGAGCCAAACGCGAACTTACCTGCACCCGCGACTGCCAATTCCACTCATTTCTATAACTATCAAAAAGCTCCGTCGGCTGCAAACCACTCAGCAAAGTAATACAAGTCACAGCCAAAGCATACAAATCCGTTGCCGGATAAACTTCTTGCCCGCTCATCTGTTCTGGCGGAGCGTAACCCAAAGAATAAATACCAGTCGAAGCTTTTACACTTCCCACACTTTGTGTTACTTGTTTAACCGCCCCAAAATCTAATAAATAAAGCCGACCGTTTTTACCCCGCATAATATTAGCAGGTTTAATATCTCGGTGAATCGAACCGCGATAGTGTACAAAATCGAGAACCTTCAAAATTTCCCGCAGCACCTCCACCGTTTTCGCCTCCGAAAACTTGCCTTTAACAGCTAGTTCATCCTCCAAATTTTGACCGTCTATAAATTCTTGAACCAGATAGAAAAACTGATCGTTTTTTCCCGGCTGCAAACTCATAACAGTCAGCTCAAAAAAAGCCAGCAAACTCGGAATTTGGGAATGTTCGTTTCCCAGTTCTTCTAGCACCGCCGCTTCCCGTTCAAACAGAGTTTGAGCGATTTTTAGCTGGGGCGGAGTCAGACTTACCGACGGCTGCAAAAGTTTAGCAACGCACTGCCGCATCGCCGGAGTATAGCGGTCTCTGGCCAAAAATGCCGCCCCAAAACCCCCTTGACCCAACAACCTGACGGGCAAATAGCGCCCGCCCAAAATTAGGGGCATCCCGCAAGTCGTGCAAAACTTTTGCTGCACGGTTTTCAGCAGCGAACTGTCATCGAGGTCGGGAAAATAGTTTTGAGGGCGCGGGCAGCCCGGTCGGGTGCAGTAAACTTCCATTTTGGTTTGCTAAGAAGAGGGAAGAGGGAAGAAGGAAGAGGGAAAAAGGAAGAGGGAAGAGGGAAGAAAAAGTGATTGTTAAATCAGATTTCGATTTCTCAACTAACCGCGAACTGCTAACTGCCAGCGACCTAAGAGATTAACTTCCCGCCGAGTTGGGAGTTCCTATTTCTATGAATCCCAAATCGAGCGCCGGAGGCTCTTTCTTCTCCAGGATGGTCGAATAAGTAGCAAACTGGGGCAAAATTTCATTGCTGAAAGCCTCTGCTGCTTTAGACCGGTAGCGGTTGGGGTTGTAAATCAGCGACAAAATGCGAGTTACTAAAACTTCGTCCATTTGAGATTTGTGCAAGACGCCCATGAGTAACTCTTTTTCGATCGCCGAAACCGAGACAAAAGCAGCTCCCAGCCCCGACTGAACGGCATTTTTAATGGCTTCGATCGAATTTAGTTCCATCTCTATTTTCAAGCGGCGCGTGTCTATGCCGCAACGAGTCAGTACCTGATCGATTACTTTGCGGATCGTAGACTGCGAATCGAGGGATATAAACTGCAATTTGTAAAGGTCTTCTTTTTGGATAGTTTCTTGTTGTACCATCGGATGAGATGGAGGGAGAATCAGAGCCAGTTCGTCCTCAGCGTAAGGAACAATTTCTAAAGCTTCTACAAGTTCGGTAGGAATCTCTCCGCCAACAATTGCCAAATCGATTTGCCCGTTGGCCACACTCCACGCCGTGCGGCGGGTCGAATGAACGTGAAGTTGTACCGCTACATCCGGGTACTTTTGGCGAAACATCCCAATCATCCGGGGCAGCAAATAGGTTCCCGTTGTTTGAGAAGCGCCGACGATCAAAGTACCCCCTTGGAGATTTTGCAAGTCTTCCAGAGCTCGACAAGTTTCCTGGCAAAGCGATAAAATTTTCTCGCCGTAACTCAGCAGCAGGTGTCCGGCTTCGGTCAGTTGCGCCCGCCGCCCCCCCCGGTCAAACAGCGGCACGTCCAATTGTCTCTCTAAGTTTTGCACCTGCAAGCTAACTGCTGGCTGGGATACATAGAGGCTGTCCGCCGCGCGTTTGAAGCTTCCTTCAGAGGCGATCGCCTTGAGAATGCGTAACTGGTCTAAAGTGAAAGGAAGGTCAGACATATATCTAAATTGTCAGTTGTCAGTTGTCAGTTGTCAGTTGTCAGTTGACGGTTGACTGTAGGCAGCGAACAGCAAACAGCGAACAGTCAACAGCGAACAGTCAACAGCGAACAGCGAACAGTCAACAGCGAACAGTGAACAGTTAACTGACTGATAACCGCTGAATGCTCCCATAGATACTTTGTGACACAAATTGGCCGAGAATCAATAACTTTTCTTAATATTTGCAATGACGATCGACTTGGCGCTTGACTCCCACTTAGTTATTCTGGGCCTGTTACTGGTTTTTGCGATCGCCCACAGCGGTTTAGCAGCCCTCCGGCCCAAAGGTGAAAAGCTGATCGGGCCGAGACTTTACCGCGTTTTGTTTGCCCTTGTCAGTTTGCCGCTAGCCGTCATTCTGATTGTCTACTTTTTCAACCACCGCTACGACGGCGTGCAGCTTTGGCAAGTACAGGGCGTCCCCGGAGTTAAACCGGCAGTTTGGATACTTTCGGCAATTTCCTTTCTGTTTCTGTACCCAGCAACTTTCAACCTCCTAGAAATTGCCGCCGTCCAAAAACCCCAAGTTCACCTCTACGAAACTGGCATCATTCGCATCACCCGTCACCCGCAAATGGTGGGACAACTGATTTGGTGCGTGGCCCACACCCTGTGGATTGGCACTAGCTTTACCCTCGTCACTTCCATCGGTTTGGTACTTCACCACCTGTTCGGAGTGTGGCACGGCGACAGGCGGCTTCAGGCTCGTTTTGGGGATTCCTTTGAAACCATCAAATCTCGAACCTCAATTATTCCTTTTTTGGCAATCCTGCAAAAGCGTCAAACCCTTGATTTGCTAGAGTTTCTGCGCCCTTCCTATCTAGGTGTAGTCATTTTTACGGGCCTGCTGTGGGAAATTCATCCTTTTTTGATGCGTGTCACTAGGAACATATACTGGTAGCATGATCCCTAGGATAGAAAAAAAATTATTAAATTTTGAGGGCTCATGGTGTTGTCGGTTAGCGAACGCACTTTTGCACAAGAGGTGTTTCAAGCCTCTACCCCCGTTTTAGTTCACTTTTCGGCTCCTTGGTGCGGTTTGTGCCGCGCGATCGACCCCACGCTTAAGACTTTTGAGGCACAGTGGGCAGAAAAAGTCAAGCTAGTAGGGGTGAATGCCGATCAATGTTTCAAGTTGGCCCACACTTATCGGCTGACAAGTCTGCCGACGCTGATTTTGTTTGAGGGCGATAAAGTTCGATTTAGATTGGAAGACTACAAAGGACGCGAGGAACTGCGGCGGACTCTGGATTCCTGGATGCTGGCGGCTCACGTAGCTTCCCCATCTCAACGGCTGCAACTTCAGGAAGTAGCCAACCGGTAATGGTTCCAAGGCATTCGGCTCTTGTGTAGAAGGCATTCGGCTTTTATGTCGGAAGCAGAAGGCATTCCCCATTTGTCAATCAACCATCGGACACCAAAATAAATCTCGCAGTCTTGAACGCACAGGACTGTGAGATTTGTCCTATAGTTTCCCTTGCCACAGGAATAATAATTTTCGGAGTAGGGTGCGATCGTCTCGCTGGCGATGAAAAAAGTAGTGCGATCGTCTTGCTCGCGATTGCACTCAGGTATAGCAATACTTAAAGAATTGGATCAAGTATTTTGGCCCAGTGGCGCAGGCGTGTGTCACAATTGTTTACAGTTTTGGCAATATCTAGTAGAAACTTTAAACTACCTATCAGTCATGGAACTGCTTTATCAATATGCTTGGCTGATTCCAGTCCTGCCACTGGCAGGCGCAATGCTAGTAGGTCTAGGCTTAATCACCTTTAACCAGGCAACCAACAAGCTCCGACAAGCGAATGCGATATTAATCGTCTCCGCACTCGGCGGGTCAATGGTACTCTCCTTCGCATTGCTGTGGAGTCAACTACAGGGCCACGCACCCTACACCCGCAGTATTCAGTGGGCTTCTGCTGGCGACTTCTCGCTGAATATGGGCTATATTATCGACCCCCTAACGTCGGTGATGCTGGCGATCGTCACTACGGTCGCCTTTTTGGTGATGATTTACACCGACGGCTACATGGCTCACGACGACGGGTACGTGCGCTTTTACGCCTACCTGAGCATCTTCAGCGCCTCGATGTTGGGTCTGGTAATCAGCCCGAACATCGTTCAGATTTACATTTTCTGGGAACTTGTAGGTATGTGTTCGTACCTGCTAGTCGGATTTTGGTACGATCGCAAACCCGCTGCTGACGCTTGCCAAAAAGCTTTTGTCACCAACCGCGTCGGCGACTTCGGCCTGCTGCTGGGCATCCTCGGCATTTACTGGGCCACCGGCAGCTTTGAATTTGAGGTGATGGGCGAACGCCTGCACTCCTTAGTCGAATCCGGTGCTCTTTCGGCGACTCTGGCGACAATCTTCGGCGTCCTGATATTTTTGGGCCCAGCAGCCAAATCCGCTCAATTCCCCCTCCACGTCTGGCTCCCAGACGCAATGGAAGGCCCGACACCGATTTCTGCCTTAATCCACGCCGCGACAATGGTAGCCGCGGGCGTATTCCTGATTGCTCGGATGTACCCGGTGTTTGAAGGGCTGCCGGCAGTCATGAATTTGATCGCCTGCACCGGCTGTTTTACGGCATTTATGGGTGCTTCGATCGCGATTACCCAAAATGACATCAAAAAAGGCCTCGCCTACTCCACCATCTCCCAACTCGGCTACATGGTGATGGCAATGGGCGTCGGCGCTTACAGTGCCGGACTTTTCCACTTGATGACCCACGCTTATTTCAAAGCAATGCTGTTCCTGTGTTCAGGTTCAGTCATTCACGGTATGGAAGCAGTTGTAGGCCACAACCCCGCACTCGCGCAAGATATGCGAGTCATGGGCGGCTTGCGGAAATATATGCCGATTACCGCTTCTTGCTTTTTAATCGGTAATTTGGCAATCTGCGGAATTCCGCCGTTTGCTGGTTTTTGGTCAAAAGACGAAATCCTCGCCAGCGCCTTCGCAGCAAATCCCGCTTTGTGGGCTGTTAGCTGGTTGACGGCGGGGATGACCGCGTTTTATATGTTCCGGATGTATTTCAGCACCTTTGAGGGCGAATTCCGAGGAAATGACAGCGCCATCAAGCGGCAACTCTTGCAACCCGGTCTTGTTTTTGGCCCGGGAGCGATGAACGTTAAGGAATTGGCCTCAACTGACGACAGTCACGATGAGCACGACCATTTGCCTCACGAATCTCCTCTGACAATGGCTCTGCCGCTAGTGTTGCTGGCAGTACCTTCTGTGTTTATCGGTTTTCTCGGTACGCCGTTTGCCAATTATTTCGAGCAGTTTGTTCGCGCTCCTGGCGAGTCTCTCGAAGAAGTTTTGGAACACGCTGCTGAGTTCAATTTGACGGAATTTTTGATTATGGGTGGAAGCTCTGTAGGTATTGCTTTGCTGGGCATTACTTTGGCTTCTCTGATGTATTTGAGCCGTAAAATTGACCCAAGTGCGATCGCCCAAAAAATCAAACCGCTTTACGAGTTCTCCCTGAACAAGTGGTATCTCGACGATATCAACGATTTTCTCTTTGTCAAAGGCAGCCGCCGTTTAGCGCGGCAAGTCATGGAAGTGGATTTGCGAGTCGTCGATGGTGTCGTCAACTTAACAGGGTTTATCACCCTGGTTAGCGGCGAAGGTTTGAAATACTTTGAGAGCGGTCGCGCTCAATTTTATGCCTTGATTGTGTTTGTCGCAGTTCTGGGTTTTGCGATCGTTTCGGGAGTCAGTTAAATCGGTAGGGACACGGCATTTAGTGTCAACTTAATGTCAAACCGACTGTATCTCTTGTTTGTCTCGAAGTCTAGATCCCCCCTAACCCCCCTTGATAAGGGGGGAACAAGAGTATTCTCTCAAAGTCCCCCTTCTTAAGGGGGATTTAGGGGGATATAAACTGGGCGAGCAACGAAAGATACAAAAGTTTTTAGGCTTAAGTTCACACGCTTTGGGCATGGCCGTATCCCCACTAGGAGATATTTTAAGAAATGGTATCAGCTCAATAACTCACAATTGACAATTAGCCAATAGAAGTAATCTTTGATTAAAATTAACTGTTGCGATCGGATAATTTATCCAAATAATAGCAAAAAAATTTGTGCCGTATAAAGAAAGTATAAAATTTAGGCTAAAATTGGCAAAATGTGTTTAAACCTAATAACTGATGGATCATTTTAAAACGCAATGGATACAGCTAACTTTCCCTGGTTAACAACAACAATTCTGTTTCCCATTGCTGCGTCCTTGCTGATTCCTTTAATTCCCGATAAGGATGGCAAGACGGTGCGGTGGTATGCCCTAATTGTCGGTTTGATCGATTTTGCCCTACTTGTTTACGCTTTTTACACTCAGTACGACTTCAGCAATCCAGATTTGCAACTGGTAGAAAGCTATACTTGGGTGCAGCAACTCGATTTAAATTGGTCTGTGGGTGCTGACGGTTTATCGATGCCGCTGATTTTGCTGACTGGTTTTATTACTACTCTGGCTACTTTAGCTGCTTGGCCGGTCACATTTAAACCGAAGCTATTTTACTTTTTGATGCTGACAATGTACGGCGGCCAAATCGCAGTTTTTGCCGTACAGGATATGTTGCTGTTTTTCCTAGTTTGGGAACTGGAATTAGTCCCGATTTACCTGATTTTGTCAATCTGGGGCGGCAAGAAGCGCCTCTACGCAGCAACTAAGTTTATCCTATACACCGCAGGCGGTTCGCTGTTTATTTTGCTGGGCGCGCTAACGATGGCGTTTTACGGCGATACGGTGACTTTCGATATGCGGGCGATCGCAGCTAAAGATTACGCCCCCACTGTAGAATTGCTCCTGTATACAGGTTTCTTAATAGCTTACGGCGTCAAACTGCCAATTTTTCCGCTGCACACTTGGCTCCCTGACGCTCACGGCGAAGCAACCGCACCCGCCCACATGTTGCTAGCAGGAATTCTGCTAAAAATGGGCGGCTATGCTTTACTGCGGATGAATGCGGGAATGCTCCCGGATGCTCACGCTGTCTTCGCACCCATCTTGGTAATTTTGGGTGTGGTTAACATTGTTTACGCCGCCTTAACTTCTTTTGCTCAGCGAAATTTGAAGCGGAAAATTGCTTATTCTTCGATTTCGCACATGGGGTTTGTGCTGATTGGGATAGCTTCGTTTACCGATTTGGGAATGAGCGGTGCAATGCTGCAAATGGTTTCCCACGGTTTAATTGGGGCGAGTTTGTTCTTCATGGTGGGTTGCACTTACGATCGTACTCATACGCTCATGCTGGACGAAATGGGCGGTGTAGGACAGAAAATGCGTAAGGTTTTTGCCATGTGGACTGCTTGTTCTATGGCTTCTTTGGCTTTGCCGGGAATGAGCGGTTTTGTAGCAGAATTGATGGTGTTTGTAGGTTTTGCAACGAGCGATGCTTACAATCCTGTGTTTAAGGTTTGTGTGGTATTTCTAGCTGCTGTCGGGGTGATTTTGACTCCGATTTATCTGCTGTCGATGCTGCGTGAAATCTTCTACGGGCCTGAAAATAAGGAATTGTCCGATCACGAAGAATTGGTGGATGCGGAACCGCGAGAAGTGTTTATTATTGCGGCTCTGTTAGTGCCGATTATTGGTATTGGTTTGTATCCGAAGATGCTGACTCAGGTTTACGATGCGACTACTGTACAGTTGACTGCAAGATTGCGGGATTCTGTGCCGTCGCTTGTGGCTAAGGCTGCTGCGGATAAAACTGTGTCTCTGCGTGCTCCGGCGATCGAGCCGAGTAAGTTGTGATTTAAACTGGATATATAAGAAAACCCCCAAACTTGATTTTTAAAATGGTTTGGGGGTTTTCTATATACCGGATCGAAGTAAATCGATTAGATTGGGATTTTTAAACCGCAGATTTCAGCAGATAAACACAGATGAACGCTGATGTGATTTTCAGTATTGTCGTTCCTCAAAAAGCATACAAGAGCTTGATAGGCTATATTCAATGTTGCAACTGCAATATAATTAATAGTTGGGCCACATAAAAAGTTTTAGCCTAAGAGGGAGACGGAAAAATGAGTGACGACATACTTGGCTCGAAAGATGCTGTCGTGATCTCAGCGGAAAGCATGAATAGCGATGATATCCGCGCGACGATCCAATCAAATATTGACTTTGTGAATGCACTATTTGAAGAGCTTCTGAATCTCTCAGAAATTTCTCACGACGCACTCCTCAGTTACTACGTTGATTATTACCTCGGGCAGGTGAATAATGGTGGTTTTGCTCAGTTTGTCTATAACACAAGGTGGCAGCCTGCGGTCATCGCGCTAGTTAAAGAAGGCCTTGGGCAAATCGGCGCGACACAACATACCGATCTTTTTGCAAAAGGAGAGGCGCTGGTTACAGCAGGAAAGACAAAGTTAGCATCGTTCTTTTCGAGTGGGTTATTCGGCGAAAATGCTGAGAGAGACAGGCTAAATGGCATCAATGAGGACTTTTATTCGATCGCACAAGAGGAGAGTCTCGAACGATTAAATGCTAACTGGTTAAAAGCGCGCCCCGGCCTGATTGTTGTAGCAGAAGATCGAATCCAACAGGAAGTCACTCGACGAGCATTGAGTATTTCCGATCGCGAGGCCCGGCGAGCCGAGGCCAGTGCTGCCGAGCCGAAATACATTAAACTGATACGAGCCTTGTGTGATGCAGCCGGCCATAAGCTTGAGCGCGTTACGGCAGGGGATACAATGAATGAGTACGGTAGCAAAAGAATACTCGCTTGGCACTTTATTACTGACAATGGGCATCACTTCATGGTGGAGGCTGATGGGAAGGCTATGATGTTTTCTGGAAAGTCCAAGGAACAGATTGCGGAGCTGGTAATGGTATAACTATACAGCCAAATTAATAGTTAGGTTGATGCACTATCTTTTTTAGTCTTTACTCTTAATTGTTCTTATTTCTATACTTGCTAGAATAAAAGGGAATACTAACCGAACGGCAAAGCGTTATTGTTATGCCAAGAGTGCGATCTTTGTTAAGGGCGATAGAAGTGTTAGACCGCAACTACAGTATAATTAATAGTTATGCGGTGTGAGTTATCTTTTCAGGCATAATTGTAAGGTTAGTGGTGGGTAATGAAGATTTATGAGCTATTCAGAAGCATTTTCACCCAACTACATTACTGCACGAGAGCGATTTCGAGCAGCATCTTCATCTTTGGGTTATCAGCACACAGCCTATCCAATCGATCGGGTTAGTCCAACTGGTGAAGAATTAACTATTGATGTGGCGATCGGTGGTTCTTCCAACCCACGACGATGTGTAGTCATTTCTAGTGGCTTGCATGGAGTAGAAGGCTTTATGGGCTCGGCAATCCAACTTACCTTGTTAGAAAAGCAGCAACTTCTCACATCGTTGTCGCCTGATATTAAGGTTGTATTTATTCATGCTCTGAATCCTTATGGTTTTGCATGGCGACGACGTTGGAATGAAAACAACATAGATTTAAATCGTAACTTTTTGTTGCCAGAAGAAGTTTTTGAGGGCAGCCCCAAAGATTATCCTAAATTCAATTCTTTTCTCAATCCAACTTCACCTCCATCACGATTTGAACCTTATATTATTCAAGCTATCTGGCTGATATTGAGATATGGAATGACCAGTTTGAGAAACACTTTTCCTGTAGGGCAATACGATTTTCCCAAGGGGCTTTTTTTTGGCGGTCATTCTCCATCCAAAACTCAAGAGATTCTAGCTAGCAATTTGCCCCAATGGATTGGTAATGCTTCAGAGGTACTGCATATTGATTTCCACACAGGTTTAGGACGCTGGGGAACTTATAAGCTTTTGCTTGACGCATCTGCAACATCAGAATCTTGTTCAAGACTAGCTCAACGATTTGGAGTAGAAACAATAGAACCGAACAGTACAGAAGGTGTGTCATATCCAATTCGCGGTGGATTAAAAACTTGGTGCCAAGCTCTTCTACCAGAGTGTCGCTATGATTTACTAACCGCAGAATTTGGCACTTACTCAACGATTCAAGTCTTGAAGGCATTGCGGGCGGAGAATCGTGCTTACTGGTGGGGTAAGTCAGACCAGAGCTATGAATGGACAAAAGACCAGTTGGTAGAAATGTTTGCACCCATATCTCGCAAGTGGCGAGAACAATGTTTAACTCAAGGACTTGATGTTTGTAAACGAGCGTTGATGGACTGAAGGAGTTGCGACGGTAAGCGATCGCCCTACTCAATACTTCAAAATTACCATTTGGTCGATCGCCCTTCAATTCGGTGCGTAAGCGTTGCCCTCGAAGAGGATCGCTCTCCGGGTTTCTAGCATTAAGTTGATTGGTGGGTGTTCTGCATCAAGTTGGATGGAGACATTTTTACACTTGGAAAATTATATTTGGTCGCCGAAAGCTGTGCAACCATTTCTGCACGAGACGAAACCTCAAGCTTGCGGAACATTCGCTTCAAAGCTTGCTTCACCGAATTCTCAGTAATCCAAAGTTCCCTCCCGATTCCTGCGTTGGTTCGCCCCAAAGCAACCAATTCGGCAATTTGCAATTCACGAGGCGTTAGGCGTGAGGTATTGAAAGGTTGGTGCTGCGATTCCCTACGGGATAGCTTCGCCGCGCGTACTGTTGCAGCCCAAACAGACAAGTGCAAACATATCGCACTCAAATCCGCTAGATTTTCTGTATCGAAAGCGGGCATTGACCGATCGCGGGTGCAACCTACTGCACCCACTAATTGACCGCGACTGACAATCGGCCCCGCCATCACGTGCCAATGATCGGGTCGGGGACAAATTATTGTCCAAACCTTGGGAGATGCCACCAATGCTTCATGGACAGGGGCGTGACGATCCACTAGATAACGCACAACAGGATTATGTTCGATTGATAGTCCAATTTGCAGTGTTTTCTGAAGATTGCTATCTACCAAGGGCAGTCGATCGAAGAAAAAGATTCCCGATCGTTTAGCTGCAAAATACTCACCAATTTTGGGCACGACTTGCGATCGCAAATCTTCTTCGTCCTCTACCTGGTCGATCGCTTCAAATAAAAGCTGCAAGGGACTTTTCATGGTCATGATCTCAAAAAGAGTACCCGATCGAGGTCTAGAAGCATTGCAATACTCGAATTATATTACCCTTGTAATCTCAAAAGCAACTTGACATGACAACAAGTTCGGAAATCGAGCCTGATTGCACTCCCACACGTGGGATACTCATCAGCTTTTATGTGACTTCAATCATCTTTAATCTCTGCTTAATTGCTCAGTTATTAACGGTTGGAGTTGCCTACTTCAATAATCCTGCATGGTGGGATATTCATATTTGGCTAGTGCGAGGGTACAGTGGGCTGTCATTAGTAGTATTACTGGGATGGTCGTTTATCGCCCCATTCTCACGCAGAATACGACATCTCGCCGCAAGTTTACCAGTCCTGCTTGGACTACAATTTGCCAGCATTCATCTCAAAACTCCTCTTCACCTAGAGATACTCCATCCTCTAATTGGATTTACGTTACTCTATGTTTCTTCAAGCCTTGTACATAGCATATCGCGCACTTTATCGCCCACCAACTATCAGAACAATCAAATTTGAGAAGTAAAAATGACGCAAGATGCAATCTTCAGTCCCTTCTTTGCAACAGTGTTTTTAACACTCCTAGTCTGGGTGTATATGTACATCCGCCGTATCAGTTTTATCACCAGTAGAAAGCTCGACCCGAAAGAACTTGCTGTACCGGGCGCACTGGCACAAATCTCGCCACCAAGCGTATCCAATCCATCGGATAACCTAAAAAACCTGTTCGAGATTCCGATACTTTTCTATGCACTTGTTCTATATCTGTTCATCACAAAGCAGGTGGATACAGTGTATGTGAACGCCGCGTGGGTATTCGTTGTGCTTCGCACATTGCATAGCGCTGTCCATTGCACATTCAATCTCATCATACTTCGGTTCTACCTCTACCTATTTGCCACGCTCGCGGTGTGGTTCATCGCGATCCGCGCAGCACTTATCCATTTTGGCATAATTGATTAACCTCGCTCAAATGAGCTAGAAGTTATCAACAGTCGCCGAACAATGAGCGTGCAGCGGAAAGCCCGCCCTGTTTATGCCTGTGTGTTCCGGGTCTTGCGGGGCGGTCTGCCACTGAATCGAGTAGTGAACTAGCGATCGCAATACCCAATACTTTAAAATTACAATTTGGTCGCTCGCTCTTTTAGTTTCTAGCCTGATTGTTGTTATACGGAGAGTGCGATATTTGTTAAGAGCGATCGCGCGGAAGAAGAGAGGTATCATATTTACAGTCTAACTGAGAGCTAGACTTGATAATTATGAACTAAATCAAGTTTAAAACATTCATAAATATCAATAGGATTAGAGGCGCACAGAAGGAATACAGAAGGAATTGCGCCCAGACTTCTTCAAGATGTCTATTCATCACTAGAACTGATCATTGTCTGTTTAGGACTACAGGAAATACCAATAACAACTACTCATCTGGTTTGGCTTTGCAAAGCCAATTTTTGATAGTCCTGTTTAATAGGAATCTGAATGATAAACTCTGCTCCCTGACCGGGATGAGAAACACACTTCAACTGTCCGCGGTGTTTTTCTACCACAATCTGGTAGCTGATTGACAGCCCCAAACCGGTGCCTTTCCCTACGGGTTTCGTCGTGAAGAACGGGTCGAACAGCCGGCGGTTCACTTCCTCTGTCATACCGGGGCCATTGTCGCAAATGCGAATCACAACAAATTGGGCAGCTTTCCGGGTCGGGTTGAGGTTGGGGGAATCCACCTCAGCCGAAGAAACTGTAGAGCTTTCCGCAAGGGCGGGATTGGAAATCGGGGATTTTTCTTCTTCCCCATACCCCACTGAGGTGCGAATTGCGATCGCCCGCGGCCCCCTTTGGTCATTGAGAGTGTCAATCGCATTCGCCAGTAAATTTACGAACACCTGGTTCAGTTGGCCCGCATAGCACTCCACCAGCGGCAGCGGGCCGTACTCTTTAATGATTTGAATAGCAGGCTGGTCTAATTTAGCTTGCAGTCGGTGCTGCAAAATCAGTAGGGTGTTATCGATGCCCTCATGGATATCGACCTGTTTCATTTCCGCTTCATCCAATCGCGAGAAGTTTCGCAGGGAGAGGACAATTTCGCGAATTCGGTCTGCCCCCACCTTCATCGAATCCAGCACTTTGGGTAAGTCTTCCATCAAGAAATCTAATTCGATTGCCTCAATATCCTCAACAATCGCTGCTGTGGGATGGGGGTATTGTTCTTGATAGAGTTTTACCAATCCTAGTATGTCTTCACTGTATGTCCTGACGTGACTCAGGTTGCCATATATGAAATTAATCGGGTTATTGATTTCGTGGGCCACCCCGGCCACCATCTGTCCCAGTGAGGACATTTTCTCAGTCTGAATTAGCTGGGTCTGGGTGCGCTTGAGTTCTTGGAAAGAAAGCTCTAGTTGTTCGGCTTGTTTTTTTAATTGCGCTTCTGATTGTCGCAGAGCTTGCTCTATCTGCACGCGATCGCCAATTTCCTGGCTCAGGAGCAGATTTTTTTCCTTTAATTCCTGCGTCCTCTCTTCCACTTTATGTTCTAAAGTCCGGCTGTAATCTTCTAATTGCTCATTGGCTTGTTTCAGGCTGTCAGTCGCCTCAGACAAATTGGCATAGAGTCGAGCATTTTCCAGCGAAATCGCCGCTTGAGAACAGAGCACGGTTAAAACTTCCAGGCGATCGGGAGTAAACGCACTCCTTGTCAGATTATTTTCCAAGTAAAGCAGACCAATGAGCTTTCCTTGATGGACGACTGGCATACATAAAACTGACTTCGGTTGGGCGTTAACAATATAGCTATCCCTGGTAAAAATACCCTCCTGGCTTGCATCATTTAATACCACATTTTTCTGCGTTCTAGCCACATAATTGAGGATAGAAAACGGCAATTTATGACTCGTTTGTATTGGTGTGGATTGCAGCACTACTACCTCATCATTATCTATGCTTGCCGTCCCTTCTACCACAAGTTGACCATCTTTTTCTAAAATGAAGTAGCTTTTTTCAGCCCCAGCATTCTCAATTGCAATTTTCAATAACTTAGAAAGCAGATTTTCCAGAACAATTTCGCCAGAAATAGCTTGAGAAGATTTCATCACAGATGCGAAATCAAGTGCTGCAAAACTCCCCGTAGTCGTCGAGCTGGTCGTCCGTGATACGTCGAAGCTGGGAGTTTCTTTAGTCAGTATTCGCGAGAAGAATTCAGGATATTCTTCTGATAAATATTGCACTTTTGCTTTCGCTCCCCAGCGAATATAGCCATAGTAAGCATCCGTCAAATAAATCTCCGCTATCTTCTCCCGCCCGCGATAGAAATAAAACTCGGCAGCCCGTTCATTAGCTAGGGCTTCTTCCTGAATGTATCCCTGTTCTCTGGCTCCTTGAATGCTAGCGTCATAATACTCCATCGCTTTGCCAATTTTTCCCAAAATTCGTGCTTTTTCTGCCTCCACTAACTCGTACTTGTGTTGATAATTCATCGACCCATGTATAGCCCATTGCTGCATTTTTTTCTGATTTTTTGCCACTTGCTTCAAGGATTCTTTTTGTTCACTGCTGGAAACTTGGGGATATTGAGCAAGGAGAGCCAGAGAATAGTAGAAATTGTATTCCGCACCACTCATCAGACCGGGCACACCATCTTTGTATTTTTCTGCTGAGCGGGCGCTCTTGAGTGACTGAGCGTAATCTTTAAACAAATAAAGTCGAATCAATTTTGTCAGGTGAGCCAAAAAAATAAACATATGTTTATTATCGGCAATTGACTGGTGGAGGAGTTCTTCTTCATTCAACAATTCGCCATTGAGCATATATTCCTCTTCAGATGCGGCGAGTAATTGTAATACCATTACTCTCCACGTCTTTAAGTAAGGAATATGCGAATCTTGTTTAAGATTCAGCAGTAAATCAAGATATTGCGCCTGCTTCTGAGCAACTAATTCCAGCGGTTGACCTGTAAAAAATATATGATCGCAATAGTAGATAGAATTATAACCCACATCTTCTAAATCTCCAGTCTCCAGACCGCTTTTAATTCCCTCAACCATTGGCGCTAAACTTTCCTTGCCATGCTCTTTCCAGTGTCTAATATGAGCATTAAAAACTACATATACGTAAGATTTTAGTTCTTTGGCATCAAAGCGATCCAACAAATTTAAGGCTAGTTGTCCAAATCTATATCCCGCATCTATTTCACCGAATGGCCCGCATAGAAGTAAGCCATAAACCGCATACCCAGCAGTGGCCTGGGGCGAATTACCATATTGGATAGACAGATCAATCATTGTAAATGCAAATTGGGGAAATAAGGCAGGAGCCACATGATAAGAAAGAGGAGCAGATTTCAATAATATCCCCATCGCCACTAGCTTATTGATATCCGTCATTTCTGGCAGATTAGCTAACGCTTCAGTATTCATTTCTTGTGGAGGTTCCGGACAAAGAGAGACACCCAGCATCCCCAGAACTTGCAGCCCAATATCAAACGCGACTTGTATCTGGTTTTGCTGGGAATAAAACTGCATTTGGATTTCATAAACTTTGACTTTTTCGAGCAGAGTTTTCGCGTGTTTGAGAGCCTCCTCAGAAAGGATTTTTGCTCGCTCGAAGTTGATGTTTAGAAATTCCACGGCCGCCGCTTCCGCATACAGAGGGAACGTCAGGTCATACTGAGTTTCCCAGCTATCTTCTCTGAGGAGTTCTAGCCCCACCCGTAGTTGTCTGGCGGCAGTTTCATAAGCTGTTGCTGCCTTAGCTTTTTTGCCGGCTATCAAATTTAATCGGGCTAGACGATCTTTTTCTGCCTGATCCGTGATGCAGTCAGCCCCAACATTTAACTGATTGACAATCTCAAAGATATTTTCTTCAATCTCCTCTGCAGGAGTATGATCCAGTAGCAGTTCACCAATTTTCAAGTGAGTCTGTTGTTTCTGAGATTCGGGAATAAGAGAATACGCCGCTTGCTGCACCCGGTCATGGAGAAATTTATAAGCGATAGGCGCGTGATAGCTGTAAGGCAAAGGACCCGGTGAGCATGATAGCAGATGACAATCTGGAACTATTCTCTCCTTTACTTCCCTGCTCATTTCATCGGAGGTAAAAACGAGAGGAATTTTGTAGGCTTCGCTGAGGGGCAAAACCAAGCCAGCCTGAAGAGATTCCCACAAATCCGCCGCCGTTTCCGACTGAGATTTTTCATTGACAATAGCCAGAACGTCTAAATTAAATTTGTCTCCAATACAGGCGGCTAGCTTTAAGACATCCTGCGTCTCCTCCGAGAGTTTTTGAATATTTCTGGCAATCAGTTCGACGACATTATAATCTGTGATGCCTACTGCTTGAATTTGGTTCAATGACCACTGCCAGCACCCAGCACTGAATTCAAAGGTCAATAGCTTTTCTTGATGCAGAGTAGCGAACATCTGAGTCAAGAAGAAAGGATTGCCCTGGGTTTTATTGAAAAGTAGCTCAGACAATTCAGAAACCCGGTGTCTCGGAACAGAAGACTCATTCAGGGTATCCGCTACCAGCAAGCTGACGTTGCCAATATCCAAAGGACGGAGGGTGATATTATTTACAACCGCCCCATTCTTTTGAATCTCATCCAACGTCACCATCAACGGATGCGTCGGACTCACTTCGTTATCTCGATAGGCTCCCATCAGCAGTAAATATTGGCTGTCCGGGTCACAAATAAGCAGATGAATCAACTTGAGTGATGCCGAATCTGCCCACTGTAAGTCATCCAAAAAGACGACCAACGGGTGTGAGGGTTTAGTAAATACATGAATGAATTCTTTAAACACCCGATTAAAGCGATTCTGGGATTCAAATGGCCCCAATTGCGGAACCCCTCCTTGAGGCCCGACAATCAGTTCGACTTCGGGAATGACATCTACTATGACTTGGCCATTTGAGCCTAAAGCTTCTAAAAGTTGCTCTTTCCAAATCGCTAGTTTTTCCGAACTTTCTGTTAAAAGATGCCGCATCAAACCCTGAAAGGCTTGAATCAAAGAAGCATAAGGAATATTTCGTTTTAATTGGTCAAATTTACCGGAGATAAAATACCCGCGCTGCCTGACAATCGGTTTTTGAACTTCATTTACTAAGCAAGATTTGCCAATTCCTGAGTAACCGCTGACTAGCATCATTTCGCTGGTACCGCCGGAGACTCGCTCAAAGGCTGCCATCAAAGTGGCTACTTCTTGCTCACGACCATAGAGCTTTTGCGGGATGATGAATTGTCCACATTTATCCCTCTTACCGATTGGAAAGTTGTCAATTTTCCCATGGGTTTGCAGTTGATGACGGCATATTTCTAGGTCAGCTTTTAGTCCCCTAGCGCTTTGGTATCTGTCTTCAGCAGTTTTAGCTAATAATTTCATTACAATGTCAGAAATTGCTTGGGGAATCTCACCGATTTGCTGATGGGGTGGCACGGGTGTTTTAGCGATATGGCAGTGAATTAATTCCAGGATGTCGGTGGCTTGATGTGGCCGCTTTCCAGTTAGCATTTCGTAAAAGGTGACACCTAATGAGTAAAAGTCGGTACGGTAGTCCATTGAGCGATTCATCCGCCCGGTTTGTTCTGGGGACATATAGGCAAGGGTACCTTCTAGCAAGTTGGGATTGCTGAGGGTCTGGTTTTCTCGCTCTAGGTGCGTGGCAATGCTAAAATCGATGATTTTGATTTGACTGGTTTTGGGGTTGACAATAATATTCTGCGGTTTAATATCTTTATGAATAATCTTATTTTCATGCAGTTGAGCTAGGGTTTCTGCTAGATGAATTGCCAGACTCAGAAATTTGCTGATTTCAAGTTGTTTAGCTGTGATTAGGTTTTTCAGGGAGTCTCCGCCAAAATCTTCTAATATCAGCGCCAGACCGTTATTATGCTTTTCTAAAGAGTAAGCTTTGATAATTCCGGCTATGTCGAGAGTTGTGAGAATTTTATATTCATGCCTCAATCGTGCGATTTCTTCTATTGTGGGATACTCAGCTTTAAGGGTTTTTACTATAACCGGAGTTGGCTCGGACTCCCTAACGCCGCGATAAATAACTGTATTGACACCTTCATGAAGCGGCAACGATAAGAGTTTGTAACCGGGCAGCGTGGTTTTCATATTCGTTTTTTCGATGAGTACGATTATTCGGGTGTGGAATTGATGGATGGGAACCTGAGACAGCGATGTTCGATCGCCTGTTGGGAAGAATTTCAACTAGCCGGGCCTCAGCTTGTTAATAAGTGCCAATATTTTGTCCACTCATTCAATGCTAAAGTGCATGATGGCTTAATCTTTAACTATAACTATAAGACCTATGCTGGAGTTGGGAAACCAAGAATTGGCGCTGGGACAAGCGCCTCCAGATAAATTAGGTGATCGCACTAACTCCACCGTCTGTTTAAATGTCTCTGGACGTACTCCGCACAGACGCTTAAAGTTTTCATAGCTCAGGTTTTTTACATCCCAGTAGCTCATTATGTGGCTGTGCCTAAATTATTATCACTTAGGATTATACATTCTACTAAAAAATGTTTGCAGCACTTCGACCGGGCGCGATCGTTGCTCTTAACAGGGTACAAGTCGCGATCGCCTTGCCTAATTTTTTAACAGGTACATTAGACCTCTTGCGAAAGTCTCAGACGAGCGCTAGTTTGTCTTCAAAAAAAGTTCATAATTATAAATACCAGCGA
>NZ_JAUBPI010000158.1:0-7880 GCF_036700645.1 Microcoleus sp. S36b_A4
GGGGTTTGAGCTGGTTGCTGGATTTCTCGCTGAGCAAGTGGCTCAAGATTTCAGTCGCCGACTTGCAAGCCTTGCTGATTGGCGGTTTTGCGATGCTGTTGATTGGACTGGGGGTGTTTTTATGCACCTAAAACTGTTTGTTCTCAGCGCGTCCTCGGTTGCCTTGTGGATTGCACCGCTAGCAGCACTAGACAAAACGCTAGACATTCACAAAGCACTGCAAGGGCTAAGTTTAACGGCTGCGATTGCTTGCGCTGTAACTGCTGGCAATATTGCTCGTAAGCAAGCGGAGGAAGATGAAATCGAGGCGATGAAAGCTAAGGCTGTTAAGGCTGATGTGATTGACGAAATTAGTACATCTGTCTACGTTTCGCAGCAACAGCGCCAACAAGAGGCAGAACAGATTTTGAACCCGCGCGAACATCTGGAGCGCGCTCTAGCACTGAGTTGTGATGGAGAAGAAGAATCAGAACCGATCGCCCAAAAACAGCTAGCTGAACCCGAACAGAACGGCTCAGAGAACGGCGAAAATGAACGCGCCGAACGAGCGCTGCAATTGAAGGCGAAGGGCTGGGGTAAAGCCAAGATAATCCTTGAACTGTGGGGCGTGTCTAAAGGAGGCTCGCCGAAGTACAAGGCTGCTGAGGCTGAGTACATGGCTATCGTTGCCCAAGCTGAGGGAGGGGAAAGTGTCTGAGCGTTCTAGTTCTGGTTCGGCGGACAAGATTCCTCACACCTTAAGGTATGAGGAATCTTGCCTGACTCAGAAGCCTGTCACAGCAAGGGTTGTATTGACGAACAAGACTTACAGAACCTTAAGGTTCTACAAGTCTTGCGTTTCAAATGTTTTCACTCGGCATATAGAGGGGTCGAGGCTGGATGCCTTGGTTTTCTAGGCGAGTAGTGAGACAAGATTCCTATAACCTTAAGGTGCTAGGAATCTTGTCTCTTAATGCCGTCATAAAGAATACCCTCTTTACACATAGTGCACATTCAATTGAATACTAATTTTCGGTTCAAAATAGCCACAAGCTTTCTCTAGTAATAGTTACAGCCGTTTTGAACTCTACAAAACACTTTTTTTGAATAGTCCACACAAACGCCTACCATGCTTGTATCTTGTTTGTCAAAAAATTAGAAAAAAGTTCTATAAATGACTCAATCAAGGTATTTTAGAAATGGGTGTTAGCCCAAAATGTCAAAAAAAAAACGTTAGCACAACAGCATAGTTTCACCAACCACACACAGGTCGTGCCAACGACCAACCAGTTTCCTGCCAAGGAAACATCAAAATACAAACTGATTCAACTTTACCGCAATAAGACTTCTTTACATTCCAAGGTTGGTGGATTTATACGACGTGCTAACGGTTCTCACACCATTCGAGAATCGTTCTCATGATATTAACACAAAGTGTATTCTCACAAAGTATAGATTTAAGTTTTCAGGACTGCGTAGTCAAGTCAGGCATCAAACCTGTAATTTACGAACTGAACTTCATACCAGCAGCGCCAAACAGAACCTATGACCTGCTGTACCGCGACACCGACACCACGACCAACACAAGCGGTGGCAGCGCCCAAGCAAAGCGTAATTATACAAAGTGCGAACAAAGTATAGGTTGGATAGCTAACGGCCGCTACCGCCAACTAGCCGGCCCGCCGATGGCCTTTGACAAGAAAGGCCGCCCCCGCAAATATTTTCAGCCACAGGGGAAGCCGTTAAAAATCTTTTGCCCGCTGGTAGATGTTGAGACGTGGCAAGCTGTGGCGGCTAAAGCTGGTTTGTCAATGCCCGATATGCCAGCAGTCGGTATTAATGGCGAAGCCCTTGGATTTTGGGATTGGGTAATCAGCAGTGGTTGCCCCATCATCATCACTGAAGGGGAAAAGAAGGCAGCGGCGCTGATTTCTCGCGGGTATGCTGCGATCGGACTGCCGGGAATTCACACCGGCTACAGGGTTACAGAACGCGGGGATTGGGTAACTAAACCCGATGGCACACAATACCAGAAAGCAGCAGCGCGAGAACTACATAAAGCACTCCAACCGCTTGACACAGCAGAACGCAGCATCACAATCATTTTTGATTACCGCGTCGGGGACTATTCCAACAGCCCAGAGTTCAAAGCGGCCAGCACCCTTAGCAAGTTGTTCAAAAGTGCGATCGCTAAAATCGGTAAGCTTCCCGGCCCTGCTAAAGGCGTTGATGATTTCTTAGTTGCCGGGGGTGACATCGACGCGGTTATCTCCGAAGCATCGCAACAAACTTCAGAAGATTGGCAGCTTAAGAAGTGGCAACGGTTCCGAGGCTTCAGCCCTGACATCACAATTAACTCAAGATATCTTGATGCACCCGCGCCAGAGTTCGGCAAAATTACCGCAGTTCGATCAGGACTCGGAACGGGTAAGACTCACTGGATCGGAGATAAAGTTTCGAGCGATGTACGGGGCTTGCAAATAAATCTTGGCTACCGCAACGCTTTACTTTTACAGCAGTGCGAGAAGTTTGGAAGCTATCACTTTGACGAGCACAACGGCTGGCAACACATTAAAGACCCCGACGCACGGCTGAGCCTCTGCGTTGACTCTTTGCTAAAGCTTCCGATCGAGATGTTTGAGGCTGCTGCTGAAAGTCTGCGGGGATTAACAATCATCATTGACGAGCCCGTGTCAGTGCTTAAGCATTTAATTCTGAGCCGGACGCTGCTGGGGAAACGATGTGAAACTCTTGATCGTCTAGAGATTATTTGCAAGCTTGCCAATCGGATTGTTCTAGCTGACGGGAATCTATCTAACCTCGTTGTTGATTATTTTGCTGAAATTTCAGGCAAGCCAGTCACTAGAATAGAAAATACTTTCAGGGGTGAATCTCCCCCCATATTTTTTGTAGACGCTGGCAAGAAGTCAAGAAAATGGTTGAGTGCGGAAGTTCTCAAGAGTCATTGCCCCGCAATCGCGACAGACTCTCTACGGGATGCTGAAGCTTTTGCCAGACAATTAAACAAATCGCACGGGCCCGGAATTCTATTAACTTCTAAGACTGCACCGACCGAGGAAATGAAAGAATTCCTCAAAGACCCCGACGCCTGGATCGAGAAACACGAGCCAGCTTGGATAATTTTTACCCCGACGGCTGAAAGCGGTATCGATATCAGCATCCTGAACTATTTCTCTGATATGTTCTGCTGGTTTGTGGGCGTCGTGGGCGTTGACGAGTGCGTGCAGATGTCGCGCCGCGTCCGTCATCCTGAAAGAATCATCGTGCTTTGCCCTGAACGCGGACTGGCAAGTCGCAGCGCCGGGGGAATCTTTGAAGCTGATATCATTAAGACCCTCGCAGAGCTAGGTGACACCGAGGCTCGATTGCTGGTAGGGGATGAATCGCAGTTGCAGAAGGTACGGGAAGATTTAGCGGCTCAAATTGTGAATCCTCACACAATCCTTTGGGCAAAGCTCCAAGCCAAAGCAGAACTTGAGCGATTGCACTTGCGGGAATATTTGCTCAAGGCTTTCGAGACCGGTGGCTACTCTGTGCAGCAAGTATCGGCGGCAGACTGTGACTATGAAGGCCACGCGATCGCTAAGGAAGAATGCAAAGACATCGAGGCTCAGGAGATTTTCAACGCGCCAGACATCGAACTTGCCGAGGCTTTAGAAATTAAGCTCAACTTCAAGGCGACTTGGGAAGACAGATGCAGAGCTATCAAATTCTTCCTCAAAGCGCGATTACCGGGAATCGAAGATTCTGAGTTCTGGAGCTGGCAGTTTGTGCGCCGGGTGAGGTTCGATGAGCGATCGCTCTTGTCACAGCTTGACGCAGCGTGGCAATTCGAGAACCCAGAGGATGCGGAATATTTACAGCGGTCTAGATTGTCGGCTGGCAAGCGTGAGTTCGTGGGCGATTTCTCCACCCGTTACCTAAAAATCAGAACGCTTCAAGCCCTGGGCTTGGAGAAGTTTTTAGACTCCAGCAAAGATTGGAGCGGCGACGATTTTGAAGTTACCCAGCTTCACGAGCGCTGCAAGAAAAAGGCGATCGCAAATCTTCTCGGACATCCCGGCAAGATGAAGCCGATGCAGTGGCTAAATAAATTGTTGAGTTTAATTGGCTGCAAACTGATTGGCAGAAGAACGAAGCAGAACGGAGTGCTGCACCGGGTCTACTCATTTGATGATGAGCTCAGCACCCCCGCAAATTGGGATGAATTGGCCGCCTTTACAGCCCAAAAACAAGCGAAAAAAATCTCTGAGCTAAAAGAAGCTGAACTTATTGCAGCGCAAGCACTTGAGGCGGTTCCACCTCCCCCTGTTTTTGATACAAATTTAGGGGTAGGTGGATCTATCCCCGGTGTAGAGTCAGAAACTCCGATCGAACCTCCGATCGCAAACTCGACAGGCTGGGTTAGCCGCTGGGGCAAGTGGGTGACAGCTAAAGTAATCGGCTGGTGTGAAGAGGGGACGCGCTACCGCATCCTGTATGAAACAAAATGCGGGGAATGGAGCGAGATGCTAGCCTTTCCCAGTCAGATGCGATGGGGACAGACTTTCTAACATCTATCTCAATAGTTAGAATGTTGGCACTTATTTCAGGTGTCAAATGACTGTCATTCCGTTCCCTACCCGCGGCCCTCGACTTCTGAAAGTTAGAGAGTCTGTTTCACCGCCTCAAAAAACTAGCTCCAACAGGAGGACATACTTGGAAGTGCGCGATCGGGAGTACCTGTTTGAAGATGAAGTGGATGCGATGGTGAAGGCTGCTAGAAAGGGGCGCTGGGGACATCGCGACTCTACGCTAATTCTGATAGGTTACAGACACGGCTTGCGTATATCGGAGCTCGTAAACTTGCGGTGGCAGCAGATTAATTTGAAGACTGCTCACATCCACGTCAGAAGGTTGAAAGGTTCGCGACCGTCAGTGCATCCGCTGTCGGGGGAGGAGATGCGAGCGCTCAGGCAGTTGCAGAGAGACTTTCCTGATTCGCCTTATCTATTTGTTTCGGAGCGAGGCGGCCCGATGACTGCGGACGCGGCAAGGAAGATGATCCGCAAGTCGGGAGAAGGGGCCGAGCTTCAATTCCCCGTGCATCCCCATATGCTCCGGCACGGCTGCGGGTACTATTTGGCCGCTAAGGGGATAGACACCAGGGCGATTCAAGATTATCTGGGACACGCCAACATCCACCACACAGTCCGCTACACGCAGTTAGCACCGCAACGGTTCGAGGGATTCTGGGATGATTGATTCTGTACCAAGGGGGCAATTATGCTTGCAAGCCAAATGATTGAGTTCCGGGCTCGGACGCAAGAAGAAACCGAGGGGTCGCTACTGGGTAAAGGTTTGGCGACTCAGGGGCAACTACGAAAATTAAAAGAAGGTGAGAGTTTTGTGGATTCTAGCGGTCAGCGCTGGTGGAAGTACAAAACAGACGGGCCGCTCTCTGTTGGTGTGTGGCCGCCACGGACAAATAAATGGAGTTATTTATCTAACCCGCTACCAGAGGAAGAAACCCAGCCACATCCTGATGACGCGGTAGTGGAAGGGGAAGAGGTAAGTCCTTGTACCAGCGATGCGGGGTTAGGGGAGGAAGGAGAATAAAGCCGTGTGTCACGCGCTTGACACTATCTAATAACACTGCTATGGTAGGTGAAACGCCTGACACACGGGAATACACGTATCTTGCCTACCATTATGCCAAACCTAAACGGACACGCAGAGTCAATCAAGAATTCTCAATTCAAGGCTGCTTGGCAAAGCGGGCCTACCCGCACCATCCGAGTTCCGATCGCTCTGGCTGACATCACCCTAGAATATGCCCGAAAACTCGATCGAGGTATCGAACCGCGTGACACAGCACAATTATCTGATATCGAGACTGACGGTAGTAACTCTGAACCGCGTGACACAGAGGTAGTATCTGATAGTCAAGCTGACAATCCGATTGATGTAATGTCTTCTGAACCGCGTGACACAGCTAAAATAGAAGCTGAATTAGAAGACGCCAGGGCTGATTATGCAAAGCTGCTAGAATCCAGCACCCATGTGACTAATAAGCTCAAAGAGGAAGTGCAGAAACTGCGATCGCAACTTGAGAAGGAGCGCGCCGACCGGGAGGAAACTTTACCCGATGCGGCCATAATCCTCAGTCAGCTCCGAGGCAAGCGCAAAAAGTCTACCGCCACGCTCGCAGACATCGAGGCAATTTTAGAGATGATTGAATAGTCCTGTGACGACACATCCCAGGAAGATTAGGAACGTTCCCCGGTTGAACCGGGGATTCATCTCACAAAACTTTACAGCCATCCATTGACAGATACCTGCAAAACTGCGATCGTAAGCTTAAGGAAGATTGATGCGCGGTTGACGAGCACTTGCAATGCTAGCCAAACCACGACTTCCCCAAATCGTACGCTCAATACGTTTGGAGCCTAACCATAATGCCACATTCAGCCGATTGCCTTTGCGGGCGATCGCAAAACTTATCGCCTGGTGAACAGGGGAACAGAATCACTATGGATCGCGCAACTTTTGAGCGAGTCCTCTTCCTCTTGCGTTCTTCCTGCGCCAATGTCGAGTATTTGACCAACAATCATATTTTTGTAGAAAGCACTGCGGATTACCTTGAAACGAAGGACAATCCCGAAAGTCGCAAAGCTCAAACACTGCTAAGCATTTGGATTCAGGCTTGGCCAGACGCGGTTAACGAGCTTGCAGATAGCTTAGACGAAGCCTTGCAGTTGGTTAAATTCATTTTGGCCGCTAGTGCTGGGGGCGGGAATGGCTAAACCACCAATGACCAGCTACCGACGCATCGACCAACTGAAGCAACTCGCCTACGATTGCAATCTCACGGATGAGGAAGCGCGGCAACACGGAAAACTTACAGCGACTAAAACCTGGGAAGCGCTTCTAATCTCGCACGGGTTAGAGTTCGATTGCAAAATCACTGCCACCAACAACACAGTAGCGTCTGGCAATAGCAGCCCAATGAACCCTATCAATTTCTTTGAATGGGTCGATTTGTCGCAGCTTTTAGCTTACTCGCTGGCATCGGCGGGGGTAATTTTGCTGTTGATGACTCTCTGGCCGCGCTCTCTCAATGCGGTTCCCCGCCCGGTTCACTTCAGGATTGAATTCACCATTTCAGGAGACAAATAGATGAGCATTCAACTGCGACTATTCGGCAACGGTCAATCCGCTGCTGGCAAGCTTGCTGCTGGCAACGATGGCAGCCACGCGATCGACAAATCAAAAGTTCTCGCCCAAACCGATGCCGCCGTTATTACGCCGACAAATCCCGGTAACTTTGATTCAATCCGCTCTGTACCAGTTGTGCCGTCCCCTCGGTATTTTGACCGGGAAGAAGCGGACAAGCTGAAGGAATTGGCAAAGGAAAAGACTGACGGTGCAAGGCAGTCTAAGCGGGCTTACAAAGCACTAGGCAAGATTGAAGAAGCCGATGCCACGGTACATAAGGAGCACAGGAAATATGAGGGCGTGGTAGCTGAGAACGAGCTTAAAAAAGTTCGGGGCAATGCCGGCTTAGCTAAAAAGTTGCACAATTTGCGTCCCGGCTATGCTCGCCTGGGCTTGGGGATAGACAAGGCTGATTCAGATGCCAGAACTCGCATCGACGCTATTACGGCCAAACTGACGGCAGGGGCGAACTAATGAAAGCGATGTATCTGGCTAACTACTTTGTTGCTGGGTGCGTCGCTTTCTCCCTTCTGGGGTGGATAGCGAGCCTGCATCCGATCGCATTTCGAGCCGTTCTGTGTTTGTTGGCGGCGATCGCGATCGCCTGGGGTTTGAGCTGGTTGCTGGATTTCTCGCTGAGCAAGTGGCTCAAGATTTCAGTCGCCGACTTGCAAGCCTTGCTG
>NZ_JAUBPI010000159.1:0-7864 GCF_036700645.1 Microcoleus sp. S36b_A4
GTCTGACCAGTTTTTTTTCAACAATTCTCTAAAAGCCTCTTGACAAAAGACTTACAGTCTTAACTTGTCACCAATGGAAGGAAAGAGGAAGAAGGAAGGAGTCAGAAGAAGTGTTTTTACAAATATGAGATGTTCCCCTACTTGACCCACGATCCGCCCAATGGTTACTTCAATGGACAGTGTGAGCTAAAGAACGCCTTTGAGGGTTACTGGTGCTACTGTTAGAACTATTGTTAGCATTATCTATCGCAAGTCGAACCGTCAACATTGCGTAACTCAGCCAAGGATTTGCTATCTCTATAATATAACCTTCTGTGATGTTGCTTATAATAATAGACACTAGAAAACAAATAGGCATTCCCGCTTCTTCCAGAGTGCTACGACTCAAATACCGAACTGCGTAAGCTAAATTGAGTACCAAGGAAGTCATCATTAAAATTAATCCCGGCCAACCGAAGGCTAACAAGATCCCGATGGCGCCATTGTGAGGATTTTTCGGTTGAAATCCATTTGGAGTATAAATAAAATAAGCAGGAGTACCCGCTCCTAGCTTATCTTGTTGAAAAAATCCATCGTATCCGTAGCCAAACCAGGGACGCTGATTGACCGCAGCCACTAACTGTGGCCAGAATTCTGTCCGCCCAGTTAGAGTCAAGTCCTTGCCTAACCCACCTACAATAATATCCTCTAGGTTGTCTACTACAAAAACAGTCATAATTATGCTGACCACCAGGAAACATATAATCGCAGTAAATGCCCACTGAAAACTTAATTTTTTTAGAAAATTTAGTGACGACACTGCCATTATTAATATGATAGTAATCACTAGAGCAGATCCCGATTTATTAGCCCTTACTAGGTAAAACGAAAAGAACATCATTCCCAAAGAAATCCAGCGCTCTTTCTGAGTTTTAGCTCCTTGAAAATAATGCAAATACCAAAATGCCGTACAGAGAGCTAAGACTCCCCCCAAAGAATTTTTAGATTGGGTTAAGCCGACAAAATCGCCTGATCCCGGGGGTTCTATTACGAAACTTGCCAAACCTATTGCCGTGTATCCCCACCGCCAGAAACGAGATAAATCCTCCCATTTATATTGGGCTGCAATGTAAAACCCGAAAGCAGTAAATCCTGAAAAAGCTAGGCCTGCTCTTAGCGTTGCTTCAGGAACTAGAGACCATAATGTAGACAGTAATGGAAGTAATATATAAAGTAAGAAAAAAGGATTCATTGTCAATACTTTGGCAAAAATTTCTATAAAATTGCTACTAAATATTTTAATTCTTGAAATTAAAATAAATACTACCCAGGGGTAAAAAAAATAAGGTATGAGTTTTAATATGCCACCTTCTGGATCTTTCAAGTTGACAAAATGCAAGTAATTAAAAGGAGGTTGTATCAGAAAGGGAGAGATGAAAATATAAAGACCAGCAAAGCTTTTTTCTAAAGCTAAACCTATTTTTTTAGAGCTAGCAAATTGAAATAATAGTATAGTGGCTATCGCGACTATAGCAAGTAGCATCCATGTCAATGAAGAACTACCTAAAATCAGCTCTTTCAGCATATTTGGTAGAGACACTGGTTCAGTCATAATTGCTTTCCTTTATCCCAAACAAGACAAAATTATCTAGATATAAAATATAGCCATCAACCCGGAACCACGCTAACACAGAAATTAGGGAACAAGCAAAAATACAGCATCGTTTTTTCGGCGATAGCTTAAAATAATGAGCTTTTTGCCCAGCACTAAAAAGGCTACACTTATATAAATCATAGTCAATAAAATTAGGTGGTGTATGGTTAACACCCATTTTCCAAGACAGATAGCCCGGTCGGTTGTGGGTGTTGTCTTGTTTGCTTCCAGTGTCCTCGCTGATGCCAGAAGCACCCCGGCACAACTTCCCATCCCGCTAGGCGCACAGCAAGCCCAGAACGTTGCGCCCGTTACGAGATCGCCGGAAAGCTATAAACTCGGGGGCGGCGATCGCATCCAAGTAGAAATACTCGAAGTACCCGAACTCAGCCGCGGCTACGAAGTCCTTTCCGACGGTTCAGTCAACCTGCCCTTAATCGGCTTGATCTCCGTCCGCGGCCGCACCTTAGTAGAAGCCACCAACATCATCCGCAACGCCTACCGCCGCGTCCTCAAAGACCCCATAGTCACAGTCAGCCTCGTCGCCGCCCGCCCCCTCAACGTCGGCGTCATCGGAGAAGTCACCAGGCCCGGAAACTTCATCATTACCCTAACTCCTGGCCCGGGAGCCTCGCCGAGTGTCCAGTACCCCACCGTCACCCAAGCGATCAGACTAGCAGAAGGCGTCACGGGTGTCGCCGACATTCGCAACATCCGTGTCCGCCGTCCCCAACGAGACGGCCCCGATCAAGTCCTCAACGTCAACCTGTGGAAATTCTTGCAAGAAGGAGACATCTCTCAAGACATCATTTTGCAAGACAGAGACACAATCGTGATCCCCACAGTCGCCAACTTCAACCAAGCAGAAGCTCGTCAATTTGCGACGGCCAACTTTTCGCCACCCCCAGAAAAACCTCGATCGATCTCCATCGTGGGTCAAGTCACCCGCCCTGGGGCTTACGTCGTGATCGGTGGCAACACCACAAACGACCTCAGCCGCGAAGGTTTCCCCACCGTCATCCGGGCGATTCAGCTAGCCGGCGGCATCACATCCGATGCCGACATCCGGCAAATCCAAGTGCGGCGCGTCACCAGAAGCGGCGAACAAATTATCCCAGTCAACCTGTGGCAGTTCCTAGAGTCCGGCGACGGTGCCCAAGATACAATCCTCCAGCAGGGAGACACGATCATCGTTCCCAAAGCTACGATCGTCAACCCTGCAGAAGCTGGCGTACTCGCGAGCACTAACTTTGCCCCTGTCGCCATTAACGTTTATGTAGTAGGAGAACTCAGAACATCCCTCGATCCCTTGAGGCTCCCAGCTAATGCCACACTGAATCAAGCTTTAGTTTCCAGAGGATTTTTTGGCTACGAGAATACCAGAGCTAGGAGGGATAAAGTTGAGCTAGTCCGCCTCAATAACGATGGTACAGCTACTAAACGGACGATCGAAGTCAATTTGACTCAAGGAATTAACGAAGAAACCAATCCTCAACTTCGCAACAACGACATGATTATCGTATCTCGCAGGGGTCTCGTCGATTTTGTCGATCGCATGAACGCTGTAATCGGACCTGTCGGGCCAGCTACGGGAGTGTTAAATTTTATAAACGTTCTCCGATTTTTATTCAGGTAAGAAGGCGGCGAGTGAGGTGGATAATTCCTGGCAAAGGCTAGAATAAACGAAACAATAAGATTACCCAGCCGCGACCTGGCCGCTTCAAAAATATCAACCTCAAAAATATCAACCTCAAAAATACCCAGGCTGAATATGGATAGCAGACAAGATTATCAACCCTTCAAACCCAAATCGAATGGCAAGCTGCCGGAGTTAGCAGCTCAGAACTACAGATCTCACTTCGTAGAGGAGAGAGAAGAAGAAAAGCTAGACTTGTCCTGGTTGTTAGGGGTCGTGCGCCGTCGCTTCCTGGTCATGGCAGCAGCCACCATTGCTTTGAGCGCCCTGGCAGGAACAGCGATCGTCCTCACGTCTAAACAGATTACGATCGAGTATGAAGGCTCCTTTTCCCTGTTAGTAGAACCAGCCACGGCTGAAGGTTTGCAATCCAAACAATTAAACAACACCCAATCTGCAGACTTAGCAAGAATTAATATAGAAGGAATTAGCCTACTAGACTACGAAACCCAAATTAGGATTTTGCGAAGTCCCAGAATGATGCAGCCAGTGATTGAGGAATTGCGGGCTTCGTATCCCAAAATGAACTATAGCGAACTGATATCAAAAATGTCGATCCAGCGCATCAGCTACACGAAAGATGGCAAACAGCAAGGCACAAAAATTTTACAAGTTCGCTACAAAGATTCAGACCAAAAAAAGATTTACCGCGTATTGGAGAAAATTTCTAAAGCTTATCTAGATTACAGCTTGCAGCAACGGCTGATGGGCATTAATCAAGGTATTAAGTTTATAGATACGGAGATGCCCAAGCTCCGAGAAAGAGTGGAAGTTCTGCAACTGCAAGTCCAAAGACTGCGGCAGCAGAGCAACTTGTTTGAACCTCAGATGGAGGGGAAATCTCTCTCTGAACAAGTTCAAAGCATTCGAGGTAAGCAAGTAGAAATTAGAGTTCAGCTAAAAGGGATGCGAAACCTCTATCAAAGCTATGAAAAACTACTCAACGAAAATAATCCCCAGGGGCTGCTGATGACCCAAGGACAAGCTTACGCCGGACTCTTAGGTCAAATTCAGAGAATTGACTCGGAATTGTCATTAAAATTAGCTCAGTATAGAGAAGACAGTTTGCCAGTTTTAGCGTTGCGAAAAAGTCGGGAAGAACTGATTTTAACCGCCACTCAACAAGCAAGAAAAGTGGTGATGGGAAATTTAGAGACCCAGATCAAAGAAGTTGAAGCGCGCGATCGCGAAATGACCGCTTCGCAAAATGCTCTCAACCAAAAAATTAGAAATTTTTCAGTCACAACTCGACAATACGACAATTTACAGCGGGAACTGCAAGTAGTTACTAAAAGTTTTTCGGACTTCTTAGCAAAACGAGAAGCGTTGCGGATCGATGCAGCTCAGCAGCAAATCCCCTGGGTGCTGATCAATCCTCCGGAAATTCCGCTAGACAAATACGGCAACCCTATAACAGCTACCATCAAACAAACCAAAAAACAGTTAGCGCTGGCAGTAATTTTAAGCACTCTCCTGGGTATAGCAGTCGGCTTGCTGGTAGAGGTACTAAATACTGTGTTCCACACTCCAGAATCACTGAGAATCGCCACAAGATTGCCAATACTCGGGGTGATTCCGTTTACCAAAAAAGTCAAGCGCAGACCGCCAGCCAGACAGAGGAAACTAACATCGGCTCGATCGAACTCGAAAGTGGAAGTAGTCGAACCGGGCGAACCTAGAGATACTGGTTCGATGAGCGGGGGGCCAAGTATTTTGAGCGACTTGGACTATCAATTTTTAGAAGCATTTCGATCGCTATACACGAACATTCACTTGCTGAGTGCAGGCAGGGCAATTCGATCGCTCTTAGTTGGTTCAGCCGTAGCCGGAGACGGCAAATCTACAGTAGCTTTGAACCTTGCAGCCACAGCAGCAGCAGTCGGACAGCGAGTATTGTTAGTAGATGCAGATTTGCGATGCCCGCAACTGCACACTAAATTAGGACTGCCAAACGTGCGTGGCCTAGGCGATGCCATCTCCACAGATCTCAGCCTCAACGACGCGATTCAACGAGCCCCGAACCAAGAAAATTTGTTTGTACTCACCGCAGGCCAAATTCCTCCCGATCCGATCAAGCTTCTTTCTTCCAAAAAAATGCAGTATCTGATGGAGCAATGTCAAGCATTTTTTGACTTAGTAATTTATGACACCCCGCCACTAGCAGGCTTAGCAGACACCCACTTGATCGCAGCTCACACAGACGCTACGATTATGGTCGTCCAAATTGGGCAAACCGACCGATCGCAAGTTCGCAAAGTTTTAGAAGAATTAAAAATTTCTGGAGCTTCCGTTTTGGGAATCGTTGCTAATGGCTGCAAAAACACCGGTCACAGCTACCGCCAGCGCCCGATCGTTTTAGAGAGGGTCTACGACCAAAAACTATCGGCTTTAGGTACGAAAAATCCTAATTAGACAAATGTTGATGCAGGCGGCCGAGCGCCGCCGTCCTCAAGGGGAAACGCACAACCAAGCTATACCCTGATTTTTTGATAATAGTACCATTTGAGAAAGAAAATGATAGACTAACGGACATAGCCTCGTGTGTCAACCGAGATTGCGCGGATCTTTAAATTTGGCGGTAATTACTCAGAAAATGATTGAGAAATCAGCAAAAGTGGGTAAACTACATTTAGCAGAGCGCAATCTCAATCAGGAAAAGACACCTTTGAAGGTGAACGTTAGTGTAAACGTTAATGAGAACGTTTCAACCCAGAAACTTGGTAGGGATTATTCTATGAGTACAGTTATGGTTGTTGATGATAGCGTCACTCTGCGGGAGATGATCGCCGACTTGCTCAAAGGTAGAGGGCTCAACGTCACGGTAGCGAGTGATGGCGTAGAAGCTCTAGAGCAAATCAAGGCTAACCGCCCAGATTTAGTCGTTCTGGATATCGTGATGCCCCGGATGAACGGCTACGAAGTCTGTCGTCGGCTCAAAAGCGACCCTAAAACCCAAAATTTGCCGGTGGTAATGTGTTCGAGCAAAAGCGAAGAGTTCGATCGCTATTGGGGAATGAAACAAGGAGCAGACGCTTACATCGCCAAGCCATTTCACCCTCAAGAATTGGTCGGCACTATTAAGCAACTGCTGCGAGGTTGAGGTGGAGGAATAGGGACAGGAAAAAAATTGTCTTCAGCGCTGATTATTTCTGCTCCCGCAGCCTCTCTAAACTACTCGATTGACAATAGTCCAAACATCCCCGTCCGATCGCACGTAGGGAACAGAAATACTTTTAAAACCAGTAATAAAAGGTTTGTAATAAACCTGCCAGTAGCTGGGACTAATTTGGTCGGCGATAGCTTTGAGTCCCTTCACTTCCGCCGCCAGTTCCGCCGCCAGTTCATTAATCCGTTCCGCGTGTCCCTGAGCAAGCACTCTTCCTTCTTCAACTTGCTCCTCCATCGGAGTGATTCTTTGCAACTTTACCGACTGCTGCTGTTTCTGACTCAGTTGAGCAGACAGAGCCGCGATCGCGTCATCTATCCCCTTGACTTCTGCCGACACTTGTGCTGTTTCCCTCGCGTGACGCCGATAAGCATCGGCGATGGCTTGGGGCGAATCACCGGCTGGGACAACATCGGCAATACTAAGCTGCTGGCGTTCCAGGCGCAATTCCTCAATTTGAGAGTAGATTGCCTCTATATCAGTCTGAAGTTTGTCCACCTAATTATTACCGCGTGGTTGTTGGATATTTTAGCATATTAACACAAACCAATCACCTAATCGGCATAGAAATTGCATATTTTAGGAGAGCTAGAAGCAAAGCCCCACAAGCAGAACTGGAAGAGTTTGAAAAATACAAATTTTTATATTTTTCAATTTATCGATTTCCGTCGATATCCAGTCTGGTTAATCACGATCGTGTACGGTATCAGCATTATAGATTGGTAGTGAGGAAGGCAAGTACGAGCGAATTTTATGATGATTAAAGTCGTCAATACAAGCACAATTTCCAATTAATTTCAATTTACCACTTTCCAATTACCAATTCCCAATGATTAAGAGATTTTTTTAAGTTATTAAGCTGTTGCACATTTAAACTGTGATAAAAGCATTGCCCTTATTTTTGATTTTGCGCCCCCATTTAATTATTAATTAATTAATTCTCCTTCATTTAAGAGGCGATGCCATAAACAGGGCGAACGCATCTAAATTTCATGTTAACAGAATCTGGTATAGCGGTTCTCAAGCGTGGTGAGGTATGGGGGCGAGTCCTATGCCCTATGCTCTATGCCCTATGAGCACCTCATGTTACTGAGAAAGGCTATATATTGGAGAAAAATTATTGAGTAACTACAAAATATTTAATTAGGGTTTACCTGTATGGATCTCAAACCTAAAATCACCATCGCCGACCATTTTACCGACTTATAATATCCAAGAATTGAGCGAAGGAAACATCATCATCAATTAATATTATCACCCTCTCAATTTGTGCCGTGATTTGTGGTGTTGATACCCACATTCCGCACCCCCAACTGGCACATAGGCAGATGGAGGGGATAAAAGTAAATCATCCGAGATAATCGTGAGT
>NZ_JAUBPI010000160.1:0-7613 GCF_036700645.1 Microcoleus sp. S36b_A4
GCCCGATCGTATCTGGGATGGCTGTAATCTCATTTTCACTGAAGTCAAGCAATATCAGATTGGACAGTTGCCCGATCGTATCTGGGATAGAGGTAATCTGATTGAAAGTGAGGAAAAGCTCTGTTAGATTTGACAGTTGCCCGATCGTATCTGGGATAGAGGTAATCTGATTGTAACTGAGGTAAAGCTCTGTCAGATTCGACAGTTGCCCAATCGTATCTGGGATGGCTGTAATCTGATTGTCCCTGAGATTAAGCTCTGTCAGATTTGACAGTTGCCCAATTGCCTCTGGGATAGAGGTAATCTGATTGCTACCAAGGTTAAGCTCTGTCAGATTCGACAGTTGCCCGATCGTATCTGGGATGGCTGTAATCTCATTTTCACTGAAATTAAGCTCTGTCAGATTTGACAGTTGCCCAATTGCCTCTGGGATAGAGGTAATCTGATTGCTACCAAGGTTAAGCTCTGTCAGATTCGACAGTTGCCCGATCGTATCTGGGATGGCTGTAATCTCATTTTCACTGAAGTCAAGCAATATCAGATTGGACAGTTGCCCGATCACTTCTGGGATGGAGGTAATCTGAGTATGGCTGAGATTAAGCCGTGTCAGATGCGTACACTTGACAATTTCCGGTGGTACTTCTTGCAACTGCAAACCCGATAAATTTAATTTAGTCAAATTTTCATCAGCAACCTGCTCAATTCGTCGCACTGCTTCCTCTCGGCTCATGTCGTTTACCTCTCAGTAACATTTATTTCATTGTGACCAGAACTTAGTTTGTTAGAAAGCGATATTTGCCAACCTAGGGCTTGAAACTGATGCGACGAGGTAGCAGGGTAAGGTTTACTCTGCATAACAGTCTTTATAAATACCTAACACGCCACACCCAAAAGCTAACTCAGCATATCCATCTATCCTGACTCAAAGCCTGGAACCGCTAAGGTTATTAAATAGCACCAAGCGCGTGACACACGATTCTAAGCGTCTTCAGCCAGACGGACAAGCAGCTATTTTTCCGACGGTCTTCTAAATCTTTTTCACTTTGACAAAGACTTAACAGCCTGTCGAAAACATTCCGCTAGGGGTTTAAGGGTAAGACAAAGTGTGAGAGATTTAAGCCGACACAGCAAAGATAACTATAAAAGTCGCTAATAAAGCTGTATGGTTGAGTCTGTGATTTACCAGACACATCTATAACTTTGCTGGATAGAGCAACTTTTAGAAGCGAGCATTTTATCAGAGGGAATTAAGAGCTATAAAGCTGATGGAGCAACCTCTTTAGACTCGTTGTCGCCCCCTGAAGTAAAGAACTTCAGAAAGAGGTGGCAAACTTTCAAACAAAGATATGGCACTGGCAGATGTCACCCAAGAACGATTGGCTACATCAAACCCGATAACAATTGCACTAGCCCTCAAACCTTGTAAAACTGCACGACATAAAGTGTTGTTTTTCATTACTGCTTAGAGGTTAGTTAGCGTGTACTGTCTGCAATCTGCTTCAAGGTTTCAATTTGTTTCGCGCGAGCGGAGCGTTCTTTTGGCGACAATTGTGAAGTGGTTTTTGGTGCTTCCGACACAGCCAAATCTTTTAACAAAGTTGAACCCATTTCTCCCAGTTTCGACGCTTGGGCGAGTTTGAGCGCTTCATCTAGCGCGTTGTACCATAAACCTGCCTCAGCATAGATATTAGCTTTCTCAACGCTATTTACTGCTTTGTTGAGTTTACTTTGCACGGCAGCAGGCATTGCTACAACCTCAATAGTTGCCTCGCTTACTAGATCGCCTGATGGGTTATCTGGGTCGCAATTGATAACAACTTGCCAAAGATATTGTTTCTCCTGTTGCAGTCCTTGTTCGTTATTCGAGAACGGAGATAATTTCATAATTCCCGGTGAACTCTGCAAGGATATCTCGCGAACTTGTTGGGGTTTAGCACCTGGAACCCACTCGTAAATCGTGAATTTTATTGGCTTGGAGGCGGAATCATCAGGCACAAACCAAGCGAACGTAGGGTATCGAGAAATCGTTCGTCCTATGTAGTTCACAGGGGCGAGAACGGTTAGTGGCATATCTCCTCCAGAACACCCTCTAGTCGTTCCTCCATCCGATCTTCTTTCTGAAGGGGGAGGCTTTTGATTGCCAGGTGCATAACCCGCCAGAACTGCCGGAGTTACAATCAGCGTTAAACTCAAGGCACAACTGGTGAGTATTTTGATGTTGATGCGTTTGTTAAAGAACCATTGGATTGACATCATAACTTAGCCCTTTTTCCTTTTTTAATTATTTAATAGCTAATTTAGTTTTTTGTCCTAACTAATTGTTAACTATGGTAACATCAAATTCCCGATGCCTTAATTGATTAGGAAGTTGTTCAACTTCTAAATCATAGTCACCTAATCTCACAATATTCATGGTTTGTTTGATTTTGTGCGTTTTTTCTCATACCTTAGATCCTCTATTGGGGTATTGTGCCCATTGCTAAAGTAACCAACCAGTTGGTCAACCCTTTTTGTTTTTCTCCTGGTTTTTTATGGCGTCTGTGTGAGGATTAGTCCTATAATAAATAAATAGATTAGATCTAACTAGAGTAGCTTGTGCCAAGTTAAGTGCTTGAGTTTGTATTTCCTGTCGCTTTTTAAGGTAGTTATAATTGCACAACTCGGCAATCTTATTGGCCCTCCGTATTAATCTAATTTTCGGGTAACTCGGTGAGGCTGTTTTGGATATAGCAATTCTCGTTTAAGTGAGGTTCACAATAACGAGGGGTCTAGCTCCTGCCTTTCAAAATCTTGGTTGTGAAGTTACGTTTTATACTAGCAAAATTCCAGTTTGTCCCCGTAATGGGCCAAGTTAACTCACACAAAGTCCCTTTCTCTCCGAGACAGGTTCGCTTAAATTTTCCTTTTAATTTTTTTGCGAGATTTAGACACTGCTTTGTTCCTCGACCTTCAAAGGAAGAGCAAATGCTAGATCCATTATCTTTAATACTTAGCGTGTACCAGCCTTTGTTTTGCTTGCCAGTAGCACTGAGACGGGTCAAATTTTTAGCGTGTTTTCCGACATTGCACAGTGCTTCTTCCAGAAATTGGCAGAGTTCTCGCTTTTGTTCCAGGCTTAAGTATTGCTCTTCAATTGGCTCGAACGAATAAACTTTAACTTTGAGCGTTTTAAAGGAAGGAAAGTTTCGCTGGAGTGTATGGCTGTAGACTTCATAGAGTAGGTCGCGAATCGGTAGCTTTAAGTCTAGGATTAGACCACTGCCTAGACGGAGACTTTCCTCTCGATCTAGGGCTTCTAGTTTCAGGTAGTCGCCAACTTCTCTGATTTCCCAGTTCAGATTTTTCAATTCTTCGAGCAATCGATTTGGTTCTAAATCTTGGTCTTGAACGTGCCTCAAAATATTGGCTAGTGTTTGCAGAGGACCATTATGAATTAGAACAAATGTCCGTTCAATGGTATGTTGGCGAATCTCAATTTGAAACCTTAAAAATCGATCGTATTGATAGAAAGTGTTCAAGATGGCACCATTAATCACCAAAACTAATAAAGCTGGTGCTGCGGGAATCCACCATCCCCCGACGATGAAAGCATAACTAATTCCAACTAACCCAAGACTGGCAGCGGCAACATATACGAGGTTTTTTAATGGAGATTGAGTCAGCCGACCGAGATAAATAGCTAAAACGCCCCAAGCGACAATCCAAAGATATTCCCAACCCTGCGACCAGGTTTTTAAAACGGGTCGTCCATCGAGAACTGCACTGACGATTTGGCTGGTCACATGGGCATGAAATTCTACGCCATAAATTTTCCCACGCGGTTGTAAATTAGCGATCGCAGAAGTATTGACAAAGTCTTTAATACTAGGAGCCGTTATCCCAATTAGAACAATGCGATCACCCAAGATATCGCGCAACAGATCGGAATTACCTTTGGCAGCTTTATCGTTAATATATTGAAGCGATAGCGTGCGAAATCGTTTCCGACCGTTGCGATAATTGAGGAGTAGCTGAACACCAAAATCATCAGCGCCCGCGTAGCCTCCAGAATTGGAAAAAAAACGAGGAATTTCAGTCGAACCAAACCGCATCGCCTCGCGATCGCGAATGCTATTGCTTAGTTTAATGCCTTCAGCTTTGAGATAGGTTTGTGCCAGTCGCAAAGGCAGGGAAAAAACATATTTTTTATTGTCTTCAGGTCTATTTGTTCCCAAGAGCGCACGCCGGACTTTGCCGTCATCATCGGAAAGGTAATCTATAAAACCGATTTTTTCTGGGGGTAAGTCGGGGGGCGGTTTAATAGAATCAGGTATAACTTTTTCCACCAAAATCAGATTTTTGATATCTTTAAAAGTTGCACCCAGTTCGGCATGACCGGGTTCAACGGGTAGATCTCTAACAATATCAAGACCGATAACTCTGGGCCGGTACTTCTGCAAAGTTCTTAACAGTTTGGCAATTTCGCGATCTGGTATAGGGTAATTTCGGATACGTTGGATATCGGCTTCATCAATTCCCACAATCACAATTCGTTCGTCGATAGGTTCAGATGGTCGCAGCCTCAGAAACGAGTCGAAAGTTACCCATTCTATCAATTGCAGCGCTCCACTCAAACGAACGAGTACAATCAGAACTATAGCAACAATTCCTGGCCGGGTTCCTACAGACCAGATGGTAAATTTTTTTCTAATTTTGCTCAAAATAGTAGATAACAACAGTTTCTTCCTTAACAAAACCGATTAATCAATAAACCCCTCTTCTCTAGCTCGTTTTTCCGTTTGAATGCGGAGACTTTTGCCATCTTCCGGGTAAACGCCTAAAACGTCTTGAACTTTTGTCCAGTAGTGGCGTACTGTTCTGAGGGATAGGTTCATACGATCGGCAATGCCTTTATCTTCCAATTCTTCTTCAAAAGCGAGATTGAGTACCTCAAGCCACTCTGGCTTGACTTCCCCTGGTGGCATTTTCAAATCTTTGGTATGGGTAACTCCTTTGAGTGCCAAGTCAATCCGCTTCAACATCTCCTCACTGGAAAGTCCTTTGTCAGCTACGGTAAACCCCCCTTCATGAGCGTCGATATCTGGTTTAATCCGCACCAGTGCCTTGACATAACTGCTTTGCACGACCAAATTTAGGGTGGGATAGTTTTTCATTAAAGTTCCCAGGCTTTTTATGCCTCGATTGATTTCGGCAGTGTGCCCGAAGGTTTCTGGTAGGGAAAGATCCATAATAACTAAATCTGGCATAAATGATTCGACCTGTTTGAGAGCATTCTGGGTTGTTTTAGCGGTAAGGATTTCGGCTTGTGGGTACTGCCGTTTCAGCAAGTCGATCGTGCCGCTTAAGATTAGTTCGTGGTCATCCACTACAAGTATTTTGAGTGTCTCTGGTTCTGGGAAATCTTGGCTCATCATAATTGCTAATTGGTAATTGCTAATTGGTAATTGGTAATTGGTAATTCCTTACCCAGTAAGAATTTAGTTCGAGCGGAGTAGGGCAAGTATGTTCTTATTATCAAAATAACTAAGAAACAGCCCGTTTCTGGTTAATTTCCGATTTTTTTTCATTTAATTATATTATAATGTTCGGTCAAGTGCTTGTAATAACAACAGTTTGTAGTAAGGACTTTAGTCCTTTCAAGGATTAAGGATAAGGATTAAAGTCCTTACTACGAACATATAATGGGCGAAGCGAAGCGGAGGGGATTGGCTGGACATCATATGAGTCAGACAAATCGTCGATTTAATTGATGAAATTGGTTTCCTTTTATATGATATAGAAATCAGCTAGACAATATATTGCATATTTGTGCAAATTCGATCGCACAAATATGCAATTAGGTTAGCAAACTACTACAGCCTACTTCAAAACGGCTGATAGCGTACTGAAAAGTAGATACCCTTATCTTGCAGCGAGTTTCCCCGATCGCCAACTGAAATTAAGGGGAGGCCGTAGTCTAAGCGCAACGATAAATCGGGAACGATCTGCCATCGTAAACCCAGTCCTAAACTGGCAATTGTAGCTGGGTCAGGGTCAATATCTTGGTTATTCCAGACAGTTCCGATTTCAAAAGAAGGCGCTAACTGGAGTGTACTGGTATCTGACGCGAGGGGAATGCGAACTTCAACTGAACCCAGAATGCCATTGTCGGCAACGAGTTGGTTTTGTCGGTAGCCGCGAACTGTATCGACTCCACCAATACTGAACCGTTCTAAAGGTAGCAAAGAATTAGGAGTTAGCTGAGCATCAATTCGCGCTACTAGCACATTTCTGGATGATAACTGCTGCACCAATTGAAATTGCCCCAACCAGGAAAAGAATCGCCCGTCAGTGCCCGTATTGTTGACAGTTGCATCAAAGGCATCTATCCCTAGACTGAATTGAGAACGGGCGGCTAAGACTCGTCTTCTGCCCCGATCGACCCAATCTTGAGAAAACCGAATTACTGTAACTTTAGACTCGCCTTTTTCAGGACCTTCTGTGAAGGAAAAGGGCCGATCGTCGAGGATATAAGTTTGGCTGCGACGCCGATCTAAACCTAAGCTTAATGCAAATTCACGGGTTGGTGTTCTGGTAATGGGCTGGCGGAAATTGAGGGAATAGGTTTGAGTCTCGCTTCTAATACCGATATCCCGGAACTCTCGTTCTATAATTCGGCTATTGCCATTGTTATAGCGGAGGTTAAGGGCACCGTTACGAGCATTCACGGGGATAGTATAGTTGAGGTCGTAGAGGTCGAGTCCTTCAGTACGACCGTATTGGACTGAAGCGCGATCGCCAAATCCCAAGACATTATCATGGCTGACTTCTACGCTGCCTTGGACGGAACCAATGCTGGGTGATTGGTTGTTGTCTACGCCAATCGCACTGTGAAAGGCAGGCGCTTCTTTGAGATTGATTCGCAAGATATTGCGGCCTGGAGTGCTACCTGCGGTTAACTCCGCATTTACCCTCTCGATAAGCGGATCGAGTTGCAACAGTTGCAAGGCTTCTTCTAAACGTTGTTGGTTTAAGGGGGTAGAGGTGGCAAGTTCTAGGCGCGATCGCACGTATCCTGATCGCAATCGATTTAACCCACCGATTTCAATCTGTTCGAGTTCGCCCTCTACGACTTGAATTTTGACAGTACCGCTGCTGAGGTCTTGATTGTTGGGCAGGAAGGCTCCAGAGGTAATGTAGCGGTTTTTAATATAGAGTTGAATAATCGCCGATCGCAGTTCGAGTAACTCTTCAAACGTGACGGAACGGTTCTCGTAAGGCTGAATTAATTTGGCAATTTCGTCCTGTAAGACGGTGTTTCCCAGCACTTCTACTTTTTGGATAAAAAAGCGATCGCCCGACGGGGGAGTAACTTCAGGTGACTCTTGAGTTGGGGGAATTTGCAGTTCGGGTTCGGGTGGTGGTGAAGGCGTTTCATCGGGGAGAGGACGGGGTGTAAAAGAGGGATTGGGGATCGTTTGCTCGATCGCGTCAGGTGCGTTAGGGGGAATGGTGACACCTGGTGGCGGTGCGGATTGGGCGATCGCACTGAGGGTAAAACTGAAGTTCCCCCATTGACAAAAGGCGTCGGAGTATGTAGGGTAAACCTTTGGAGGATTTTGACTCCGGTTTTA
>NZ_JAUBPI010000161.1:0-7529 GCF_036700645.1 Microcoleus sp. S36b_A4
AACGTCTTAAGTTTAACTCCAATCAGGCAACTTAATGTTTTGTTACATAGATTGGTTTTTTCCCGCCTATCTACTTATCACGAGTGTAAAAAGCTTGGCAAAGACCAGTCAAATCGGTTCCCGGCGGCACGTTACCCATACCGTAAGCAGTGGAAATCATCTCACTGGTATTAGTCTGAATCATCTGAAAGGTGCACCAAGTATACGTAGGAGGCGGGGGCGCAGTAGCAATGTATAAAGGAAGGAGAAACATATCAATCACTAAATATAAACTTTATACCAAGACCCATGATTACAAACGGCTTAAGCGCGTTAACTATCATGCCGGGAAGACAAAGCTGCTGAAACTCTAAGCCAGAACTTATCTGAAAGCAGCCGTCACCGATGTTATCGAAATAGGCTTGCTCAGCAGCAGTAGGATTAACTATGTCGATCGGAAACTTCTGGCTCATTTGAAATGAAAGCGGCACCGGCGCAGGGCAACTCAAACCAGAAGCGATCGCCCCAGGAGTCTGAGCCAAGATCAGAAAAAGTCCCAGGGCAGTGACACCCAAAAACTTGGCATTCTCCAAAATAGTGCGGTGACGCGGCTTCATCCGCAATTTGCCGGCGGCTAACTGCGATTGGATAAATTTATCAAAACACTCTACACCCATAAACTCTTGAAGCATCGCCAAAGTAGCACAGTGGCGCCCAATAAACAAAATTGACTTTTCAATATCAAGATGAAGTATCGGGCGAGGAACCGTAATCGGTCCATATATATAACGTTTAAAAAATTCCACATCTTGACGTTGACGAACAAACTTTAATTCTCCAAAAACAAAACCATTAAGAAATTCAGGAAAATCAGAAACAGAACAATTAGCTAACTCTTTCATAATCGACTCAGCACGGTCACGTTTGAACTCAACCTCAAGTCGATCATAATCTATCCCATTTATATTTTTCTCATAAATCCTAACAAAGCGACTAGACTCACGAGAGCCTAAATATACAGTTGTAAAATCTTTAGTACTACCAGTATTAGAAATCCTACGCACAGTACGATAGCCAAAAAGAAGACCATCCTCAACAAAAGATTCCCAGTTACGCATTGACAATCTAGGAACACCCAAAGGAAAATCTAAAGCAATATCAATTCTATTGGCAATAAATTCTAACTCAAATTGACAAGAATATAAAAGTTCAGAAACTTGATGAAAATTCAAAGTAGAAACTAAAGAACCTTTCAAATCAACATAGTAAGCATAAGGTTCATCAAAAGCACCGGAAGCAGGATAACGCATAGCCATTAAACTACCTTGAAATTCATAAGCTTCATGCCAAATCTTATTTGCAAACATGAAATTAGTATCTCTAGGGTCTTTTGACTGTTGCTCTTTTTTTTCAAAAGGCAAACCAATAATTTCTTGAATTTGCTTAAGAATACTAGGACGGTAACTTAAAACTTGAAAGCGCAGCCAATCAATACTAATATTTCGAGGTAAGTGTTCCATACTACTTAAACATTTGAACTGGTAAATAAAACGAAGTTAAAAAACAAATCAACGCTATCAAAAAACTTCTAGGCAAAAACATATTAGTCATAACTGAACTAAGAAACCAAAAGATTAAGCCAATAAACACCCTCCACATTATTTTATACCCATCTTTAGTCTGCTTGTCCAACTTATCCCAAATGAGACATTCTCTAGTAATTCGTAAATCCAACTTTTTCAATCCAGGATAACTAGCAGCAGGAAGCATATTCCATAAAGGAATTAGCTTTTTTTGAAAAATATGAGGCCCTGGAAAAGGAATATCGCCCTGTAATTTCCAAGCAACAAAAGGATAATTGTTACTAGCTTCATAAATCCGCTTTTTCTTAAATCTATCAGCTTTATAATATTGGTCTAATTTCTGTTCAATCTCATCAAAAGTATGTCCTTCATCAAGAAGGTCTTGGGCTGAAAGTTCAACTGAGCAAGCAGAGTCAATTATATAAGGCTGATAGCCAAAACTCTTATCAAGCGAGACTTTATCGTCTTGCTTCTCAACAATACTCCGGACAGTTTTTAAAGAGGAATGCGATCACAATAAAATAGAGAAGTGAAAAAAGTGAGTGCAATCTGAACCCAAAATCAACAGAAAAAAAGGCACTCTTTTAGGTTAAGCTATAAAAACACACAAGCTCAACAGATTGCCTTATGAAGATTATTGAATCGATCTTACAACAAATGCCAGGGATTAGTCAACCCCAAAAGAAGTTTTTAATCACTTTATTTTCAACTATTTTGCTGGTCTATGGTAAGGTCAACTTCACGAATCTCAGTCGTTATAGTTATTTGAGCGAAAAAACCTACCGTCGTCACTTTCTCAAAAGCTTTAATTTTCCACAATTTAATCAATATTTCCTCGAATCTGCCTTAAATCCTGAACACACAGTCATTGCCGTTATCGATGGTTCTTTTTTAAGAAAAAGTGGCAAAAAAACTGACGGTAAGGGTTATTTTTATAATGGTGTAGCGGGGAAATCGGAACAGGGGTTGGAAATTTCTGTAATTTCTATTGTCGAAATTGAGACTCGTTTATCTTATAGTTTAAGTGTACAACAAACTCCATCACGCCCTCAAATAAAGCCTGCGAAAAAGCTGCCCCAAAAACCGAAGAATAGCTGGTCAAAAAAATCTCGCAAAAAACCTGACTTTCAAAGCTCAACGCCTGACATCACAAGAGTTGATGACTATGCACAACATCTAAAGAATACTCGTTGTTACTTCCCAACTTCTGTACGTTATTTGGTGGCTGATGGCTATTACTATCGCTCTAAATTCTGGGATGCTGTGCGGGACTTGAATTTAGACTTTATTGGCAAGTTAAGAAGTGATGCTAACCTACGCTATCTCTATACAGGTGAACAAAAGAAACTGGGAGCTCCACGTAAATATGATGGCAAGGTTGACTGCCATGATTTGAGTCGTCTTAATTTCGTTAAATACCTAAAACCGGGAGTTTCATTATATACATTGATTGCGTGGAGTTGTTGTTTAAATTGCCCAATTTGTTTGGTTTGTATCTCTGAAGTTCAAGCCAACGGCAAAATCAAAAATGCTTTATTGTTTAGCACTGATATTCACCTACCACCTGAGCAAATTCTTGAATATTATCAGGCTCGCTTCCAGATTGAATTTATTTTTCGTGATGCCAAGCAATTTACAGGATTGTCTGATTGTCAAGCTCGTCATTTACCACGGCTTGATTTTCACTTTAATGCCAGTCTAATTGCCTTAAACTTAGCTAAACATCAACTCTCTAGTTGTCATTCATCTGCCAAGTCGTTTGTGTTTTCTATGGCCTCTTATAAACGTCTGGAATTCAATAAGCATCTACTTTCTACCTTTATTGATAAGTTAGATTTAGACCCGGATTTGATTTTAAATCACCCTAACCTTCCTTCAGTCTTGTCTTATGGTACTCTGGCTGCTTAAAAACTGTCCGGAGTATTGTCTCAAGAAGTCCAAAACTATCATAAATTCTAAAAGTGTGAGCATCCAGGGCGCTAATAATTCCTTTCCAATGCTTGGTAGCCAACACCCAAACTTTAATAGGATTCTTACGAACTATTGGGTCCCTGAACCATACCTCGAATTCACTAGGCATAAACAAATGACAGTCCTTAAAAAGTAAACGCTCGTTGCCCAATTGTTCACTCCACACAGTCGTACCCTCAGCATACAGAATTTCAGAACAAATCTGATGAAGCGAGGAATGGACTTGAGTAGGATATTGCGCTGCATACACTATATGCTGGCACATTTTACGGTTGTTAGCTACTGCGTTAAAGGCTTCAGCCGGTAAAGTCCAGGACTGTGCGCTAGGAGCGTACAAACCCATTTCATCAAGAAGGATTACAGCCCTGCGAATTTGAAGAAATTGAGCAAAATTTTTATTGCTGGATACATAATAAATAATACCTTTGGGTATATTATTCCAAAGCCATTTTAAGTTATTAATTTTACAGTAATAAGCAAGACAAAGCGGGTCAAGATTAAAATTAGTAACAAGTCTTAGCTTATACTTTTCAGCTATCCGCAATCCGTGCTGCAACATCAATAAACTCTTGCCCCGCCCAGGAAGCCCATATATAGCAGTAAAAGGCAAAGTAACCTCCTTTAAATTAAAAGGCGATCGCCAAGCACTCGCGATCGCCTTATCGAAAAATTACACTCCGAAATCTAGACGCGACTTAAAACCATGTTCAGAACACGGAGCGTAACCATGAAACCCATCGGAGCCAACGCGACCCCGAAGGCGGCCAATCCAATACCGTCAATTGCTCGAATCATGTTAATTGCATTGGTCACACCAGAAGCAATACTAGCAGCAGCACCAGCAGCAGCATCAGTACCGGCACCACCAGTAGCAGCAAAAGCACCGCCAGCAGTTAAAACAGCTCCCCCAACAGCTAAAGCGGCACCGGAAACAGCAACAGATTGAGCTGCTTTGTTGTTCTCAACTTTCCAAAAAAGTTCATTAAGCTTACGAACTTGCTCAGGGTCAATGGATGAAAAAATCTCATCTTGCACTCGGTCTTGAACTTGAACCATGTTTGTCACCCACTAACTAAAAAGACTAATGAATTGAGAAAACCAGGGGCTAGATACCAATACCGCAACCCTGAAACGGTATCTTGCAGCAGCATTAACTACTGAATCAATAAAGTCTTTCATCAATCAATAAACCTCTTAGCTAACACAATAAACGCATGGGTAGAGGTAGCAGCTAAAGCAGCTTTCATTGCCCAATCCATTGAAAATTTAATCACAGGCTTAATATCTTCTTTGATGAAATTCATCGCCTCAGCAGCACTACCTGGAATGCTCGGAGCAGCCATCAAGTAAACCGAAAGAAAAACAGCACTCCACATAGTTAAGACCTCATTCTTATAGCTATGCCAAAAGCACAGGCAATCGCCATACTGCCAAAGTGGTCGGCAATAAAATCTTGAGTTGACAACCGCATATTTTCGGCAAATTGTTCGGGCGAACCAAGAACAGTCGATATTCTTTCCACTGCTTGAGCTCCAGTAATCCGATCGCCTGCTACTGCAAAGCTGAAAGTATCGCCCAAAAACCAAAAACCACAACCGAGAATAATAGAAAGTGCGGCCAAACGGCAAGAATGACAACCATTAAATCGATAGGCATTCATTAGCACCTCAATCAATCAATAAACAGCCGAACTATCCGAAGAATCAAGGCAAGGCAAAAAAACTGAGTTAGTAAAATAAACAAATTTGACCACAAAAATTCAACAATTAAAGCAATCAAACTATCATTACTGTGCTCCATTGTTGTGGTCAGAAGTGTCGTCATCTTCTACCTCTTCTTCGCCATCGCGAGAAACTTTAATTTTCGACCACTGATTGCGCGTAATGTTAAAAAGAGCAAAATAGTCTTTGAATACATCATTAGGTGTAGCAGCAACCGCCTTAATCCAGCCGTCCCAATAAGGAGTTGGATTATTACCATTGCCAACCGCAGCGGGCTTAAGAGCCAAAACAAAACTGTAATATTCTCCTTCAAGCAACTTACTAATATTGAGTGAAGGGGTAACACCAACTTTGCAATTGTAAGGATTTGCAACATCCGACATCACCATATCAAGCGGAGTCTCTACAGAAGTTACACCGTTATATTTTGTCAACGGCATCTGACCCGTCTGCAAATATGGCAAAAACAAAAACGCTTTATTGTTGCCGGAAGCATTCAACTCAGAACCTCCCCACCGCCCCCAACACAAAATCACGGGATAGCCCGGAACATTGGTTGTTTTCATTCCTTGCCGAGCATTCGTCTCAGGACCAGTATCTCCAACCCTAAGAATGCTCGAAATTAACTCACGACCTTCTTTAGTTACAGCCATTATCTAGAATTCTCCTTGTAGCGACGCCACATTTTGTCACGCCAAGATTCAGAAGGAGCAGGGGATGGGGTGACGGTAGGTTTGGGCGGGGGAGTATAAACAGGTTTTGGTTGAGGAGTCGCAACCGGTGGCGGTGGCGGCATTGTCGTAGTGCTTGCGGCGATCGAAACCGCTAAAATCAGTTCAATCATTTTGTTGCCCAATCAATAAATCCATCTTCGGAGGGATAGATGGTCAACACAACAGTAATCACACTTATCTTTTTGGAAACCCATTGCTTTAAATAAAAGTGTTTACTAATATCTAAGTAATGAATTGAGAAAGCTTATGAGTAGAGTTGATGTATTTGTATTAGCAGTGTTATCTCGAAAAAATAAACTCTCTCTGTCACAAATTGTAGAAGAGGTAAGAAAAATCAATTTAGCTAAGCCACCGTCAAGAATTGGAATTTACAAAAGATTAAATGTGTTAGGAACTCAAAATTTAGTGGGTTTCGAGTGGAAACAAGGAGAGAAAATATACATAATTTCTGAAGAAGGCCGAGAAATAATTAGTGAATTCATCAATCAATTAATGGGAGTATCAGCATGAATCAAAATCAAATCAAGTGGTTAGCAACGTTATTAATGGTAATTGACCACGTAGGTTTTTTGCTAGAAATAGAGCCAATGAGAATTATTGGCCGCTTAAGTTTTCCACTGTTTGCATGGGTTCTAGTTCAAAATTGGAAACGACGAGACGCAGACAGTAGTGCTAAACCTTTAATCACGAGATTACTGCTATTTGGAATAATCAGTCAAATCCCATACATAATGCTATTCAATAAATTAGATTTTAATATATTGATTAGCTTTGCACTGGTTGTAATAACATTTACGCAAATCCACAAAGCTCAAGCAAATAGAAAACTCATAATAATGATACTAGGATTAACAGCAGCTCAGTTATGGGGAGTAAGCTACGGCTGGTATGCAGTCGCTTGCCCGCTGCTAATGATTAACCTCAAAGGCAAAGGCGATCGGATGTGGTGGATTAGTTGGTGTCTGGTCAACGGAGTATATGCAATAACATCAGGTTACTTACTTCAAATATTTGCAATGTTGACGCCGCTGATATTGGCTTACCACGACCCAGCCAAAGACAAAAAACCAAGTGCGATCGAGAAAAGATTTTTTTACTACTTCTATCCTATCCACCTGGCAGGATTAGCGGCAATGAGAACAATATTATAATTCTAAAAAATTACTACATATAGTGTTTGTAAGCAGTGATATGCAGCTTCATTAACACTATATAGTTTCAATCCCTGATAGGGTTTTAGGTTGGTTGTAACGCATCCAACACACCGAATCATAAATTATCAAGCTGGTTTCAATCCCTGATAGGGTTTTAGGTTGGTAAATTGTCAGACTGCGATTTTTTCAATCCCTGGTAGGGTTTTAAGCGACTACTACACACAGCCGCCACCAACCACATATATATTAGCACTGGGGATTCGTCTTACACGAGTCTGAACTTCCTGCTGTTCAAAAGTTTCAGACTTTCTTGACACTCCCTGCGCTGAAGCAGCAGGGATTCTAAAGAAACTACCAAAAGGTAATTCTTGAAGGCGCTGTCAAAAC
>NZ_JAUBPI010000162.1:0-957 GCF_036700645.1 Microcoleus sp. S36b_A4
GAGATGTCAGGAGATGAGATTTCAGATTTGCGATCGAACTCTAGTCCGTGCGAGTTCAGCAACTTTTCCCATGTTGCGGTCGATCGCAAATCTCCAAAATTTCTTGCTTCCTCATTGGTGAGGTTGCAGTCATAAGCTAACTGTTTCAAACAGTCAATCCGACGGCGACCGCCAAACGCAACCGCACCAGTATTAAGAGTTGCGATCGCGTCAGAATTGCGATCGACATCCTGTGTCATAATTATTCGGCTCCAAACGTTGGGAATGAACGGTTTGGGGAAGTCGTTACTTGGTTGGCGGTGGTACGTCAGCCAGTAGCGCGTCAATCTTCCTCAGTTACTTAACGATCGTGTTTTCTAGCAGTTTTGTCAAGCTGGCAATTGTAAAGTTTTTAATCTCAGAAAACCCCAGCGATTAACCGGGGATTATATCGAGTTCGGAAACGGAAAAAGTATGGCCTCTGTCATTCCCTATCTTTTTCTTGTCGAAGACTACCACACATTCCGGCCACCGCCCCCCCAAGTAACTATTGACCGTACCTTCAGCCCCATCAAATTTCTCGCTGCGAGTTTTTTCGCCACACTGCGGACGAACAATTACGCGATCGCCTACCTTAAATTTTGGAGTGAAACCCTTTTTCTTTTTCAAAGCGGTAGGCTCCTTGGGTATTGGAGTAGGCTGACGTAGAGTAGGATCTCCTCCTCCTAACACTTCTGTAAGCGGATTACCTTCTGCAAGGGCTTCTAGGTAATCATTCCGACTCATTCCCGCCGCTTCAGCTACAGCAGCCAGCCAGGCCCAAGTGGCATCAGTTAAGTTGACACTACGAATCCTGCGGGGGATTTCTCCTTTGGCGGCAAACTTGCCAGCCGTGTTCCGTACCTTATTACTCATGCCGTCTCAATAAATGGTGATGTTTTTCTAGCTAACCATTTACACAAGCGGATGTCAAGAATA
>NZ_JAUBPI010000162.1:1057-7493 GCF_036700645.1 Microcoleus sp. S36b_A4
TCAGCATCCCACTTATAGAGACGGTAGAGCGAGAATATCAGCATCCCACTTATAGAGACGGTAGAGCGAGAATATCAGCATCCCACTTATAGAGACGGTAGAGCGAGAATATCAACATTCCGCTTACATAAAGGGAAGCCCCGAAGTTAACCGGGGCGTAATTTGTCCAGTTTCAATTATCGCCACCCTCCAAGATTTTCTGAACTGCTTTGACCGTGACTTGCTTGGGCAATCCCTTCCCTACTTCTTTTCGCAGCCAGCTTACCAATTCACCCGCTTTGGCTGCACAGTCAAAGTCAATCTCAGAATTTTGTTTGGAGGCGGCAAGCTCTGAGAGTAATTGCCTCATTTGTTCTTCCCGCTCTGCGAGTTTTGCTTCTACTTCTTCTCGATCGGCGCGCTCGGTCTCAAGTTGCGATCGCACTTCCCGCACTTCTTCCCTCAACTTTTCAGTCACGATGTGGCTGGATGCTAGCAGCTTGTCATATTCACCCTGTAACCTTTCATTTTCTGCCTTTAAGTTACCTATCTCAATCTGCAACCCGGTGTCTGTAACTGTGGGTAACTCTTCAAAATTACCCGCGTCGGACTTTCCCGGCAGTTTACTCCTCAAGGCTTCTAAGGATTCTTGCAGTAGTTGCACTTGCAATTCTAAAGCCGTGAATCTCTCGATAGTAACCGTATCTGTAACTCTGCCTGTAACCAATTGATTGATTGTATCTGTAACCTCTGTAACTTTGTCTGTAACCCGTGGTTGTGGGGGAGTGTTTAGCGCCTCTGCAATCTCCTCAAGCTTTGCCGTGCTTAGTTCTGAGCTTTTGCCGATGTACCTTTTATGTAACTTCCCATTCTGTTTTCTGTAACCGTACCAGTAATCTCCCCCCTTGCTTGCTTCCTTGCGGACTGTGTAGGGTTTATTGTCGGCGCTTGGCTCAAATCTGAAAGAGCCGATTGATTCTAGCCACGCAGCACCCCTAGCAGAATCTAATTCAAATACCTTGCCATCATCCAGTTCGATTAACCCTTGCCTCACCAATGGAATTGTCATAAGTTACCTACTCGTTACATATCGCTGTCTGTAACTAATATAAGTAACTTATAGGTAACTGTCAAGAGTTACAGAGAATTTTTTTTGGGGCAATTCGAGTGCAAAATGGTCGCAGATTGGGTGCAAATATTTTCGCGAAACCTCAAACGCAGTCAGAGCCTATGCCAGCACTTAACACCTAGCCTGAGAAGTTCCGCCGTGACAGGGCGCGAGTTCTTATTGACATTGGCATACAGATACACAAGAAGTGGCACACACTCCCAGTGGTAACAATTTCAGGGGAGCGAGTAGAATCTCGGAATTGAGGGATTGAGGGATTCTAGCTGCGAGTTTTGCGATCGGCTCAGGGTGCAGGGTGAGGTATGCGAGTTGCACCTCACCCTGATATTGCAGAATTTGCGATCGGTTAGTCGATCGCTTGCAAGTCCTCCGGCTTCAGCCACGTTGTGTAGCTGCCGTCAGGTTTGATGCAAGCAATCTGAGAGTATTTGTCGATCGAGTCAACAGTTAACTCCATACCTTGATATTGCTCATAAGTGCCGACGTACTTGACCCGTGTACCCATCACCCAACCGCAGTGTTTTAGCAGACGGATGCTCATATTTTCTTCCTTGTTAAAAGCTTTGGCGAAAAACGCCTTTACTTGTGAGTCGGAGGAAGTAACCCGCTCTATCACCTCTCCGGCATCCTTACGGCTGCATCCTGCGATCGCTTTCCGCATCTCATCAGCTAACCCGCTGGCAATTTCTGCGGGAGTTGCCTGATCGTCCGCGTTACACCCGTTACTACCGTTACACTCATCATCGGTAGGCTTAAAAGTGGGTGTAACCACGTCGTTACAGACGTTACACCCGTCATCACCAGAAACCAGACTTTCTGATACAGCATCTCTCGACATCTCATCACAAATTTTTGCGTCGCGAAGACTTTGGGTATGTAACGGTGTAACGTCTGTAACATAAGGGGTTTCGGCGTTTTCAATGGGTGTAACAGAGGGTGTAACGGGTGTAACGGCTGAAAGGTCTGTAACAGCGTGGTTTTTGGTCAATTCTTGCAGTCCGCCGTCCTGACACCCTTCTTTAATACAAATCCAGTTTGGGATGTGTGGGCGGTTGATTGGCCTCTTATCGTTATCGTCATCGCTTAGCGCCAAGTCTAGGAAACATGGCAGGACTCGCAAACCTTCCCAACAGGCCGGATGCCGTGTGGGCTTGCCATTTACCCGGCTAACCTCACTAGGCCGATACTGTTTCGATAGAACTCGCTGCAACCTCTGGATAAATTTCTGGTAAGACATCGGAGTGAGTGAATGTGCTTTGCTATACGCCTGATACCAGCTATGCAACTCATTGCCATAGAGGGACTCTGTGCCCGGTACAAAGCAGCGGTCTATGAAAGATTTAATGCCATCCCCAATAATCGCCCCTTCTTGTTTGAGTGCCAGCAGTTCCGGGTTAGATATGGGCTCAGTAAGAATTTTGTCGCGCTCCGCCTTGTCCATACTTAGTGCCCATCCGGCAATCTCTCCCAGTTCCTCCGAGAGTTTTTGCCCCAAGTTTGGATCAACGTCTTTTGTGGATTTTATTGTAGGAATAGGAATACACCGCCTGTCCCATCCATCGCCCGCGTGTTCGATCGGCAGATGCTCGACTGAGGCCACCGCAAACCGAATATTCCACTTTTTCTGAATAGCTTTGGGCATATACAAGGCGCGACCAGACATCGGGCCATTGTCCACTAACTCATAAAAAGCTTTGAGTCCTGACTGAAACCCCCCGGTGTCGGGAATGTAGAAAAAACTTTTACCAAGTAACAACTGGTAGCGGCCTTCAGGTTTTCCCAGTTCTGCAAAATCCTGAGAGGATGACGAGGACTCGTTACCTACTAATAATTCCCCTATCCGCAATGCCGTACCCTTGCCACTACCACTATCCCCAATAAAGTGGAAGAACCGACCAAAGGGAGCCGTCGGGTCTAAGAGCATAGAAAAGAAGGCTCGGATAGTTTGAATTTGCGACTCCCCAAAAGATGAAAGTAGAAATTGTCCGAGAGTTTTGGGGAGGGAAGCATTCTCTACGTAGTTGTAGGGCGAGCACTCAAGCAAATAATCCTCTTTATTGTGGGGTTGTAACTTCCCAGTCCTGGTGTCAACCGTCCCGTTTAAAAATGCTTTGAGATGGCGGTTAGCTGTTTTATCTTTTCTGTGCAGAGTCCGCCGGCAATATTTGAGCGTGGCTTCTAAGTTTTTGCTCGTCCCAAACTTAAAATTTTTGCCAACTTCCTTCAGTTCGTAACATTCCTCTGCAAAATCTCCGATCGCCTTTGCTACGTCCGCATCTTCCCTGAGTTGCCAGTGAGTGCCGCAGTCTTGGAAAAAAGCGCCGCCATCTGAGACGAACCAATCTGCACCGAATAAACTTTTCCGGCAGTGTACCTCAAAAGTTGTATTTCCCCGGACAAGAAATTTGTCGGGCCCGTCGCCGTCGCCACTATCAAAAGTTTTTGCTTCCCAAGTTTTAAAATCTGTAGCGGCCGAAAGCGCTTTCCTGAAAGCTTCTATCCCTTTCTTCTGGATCAGGTCATCCATACCTTTTGTCTCTCCATTTTCCCCTGCATCCCAGTTTCCCGTAATTGAGTAGACGGGGACATTAAATTTCAAGAGTTGATGACCTAATTTACGCTGTGCCCAGTTTACGTTTGGGTTTGTTGCAGAATCCGCATCAAATCCAAAAATAAAGCCGATACCCGCACGGGCATATTTTTCAATGCGTGGGATTAAGTAGCGTTTGCCTTGCACGTCATAGTCTTTTCCGGTCAAGCCATTCTCGACTCCCGTTAATCCGATCGTTGGTATATTGTTGCTGCAACCGGCGAGTGTCTGGAAAGGGCCCTCAGTAAGCACTAGGCATGGATGCCCATTTATTTGATAGCAGTGCTTTTTGAGGTTTTCCGGTTCCCAGTAATTCTTATCAGTGGGGTGCTTTGGTACGATCGCATCGCCACCATGATCGGTCAGTGGTGTCCGATATTTTGGAGCTTTCTTGTTTGCTGGGTCTGTGTCCCGTTTCCAAGGTTTGTCAGGACGCAATTGACCTTGCAGTGTTTCACCTTGGAACCAAATCCCGCCAGATTTTGCCTCATATCCCAGAAGGAATGTAGCCTCCTCCTTTGTCACAGTCCGCCAAGCAGCCCTTGACCAGTCGTTGAGGAGTCCGCGTCCCTGGATGTCGGCTTGATGTTTGGCACAAAGGAAAAATGTTGATGAGTAAGTTTGAGCAAGTTTAGGTGGTTCTTGACAAATTTGAGTAGATTCGGATAAGCTAGCAACATCGCTTGAGGTTTGGTAGCCGATCGCGTTAGTATTGTCCGTAGACATAGATTTTGCCCTTGGGTGAAATTATCCAAAAGCCGCTGTTCTCAGGTTCCAATTGAATGCAGCGGTTTTTTGGTGTGTACAGTTTTTGAAAAGATTCAAGGCATAGGTGGAACCGCCCCGCTAGCAGATTGCGGGTGCGGGTAGGCTGTCGGTAAGGCTGACACCGATTAAGCCATTGCAGAATTTGGGGATGAGAACTAAAGCTTTAAGCTTTTGAGTCAGAGTCTCTAAATGCTTAACAACCGCCAGAAATTTTGCCCACGTTAAATAATCAAGCACTAGCGCCCAATGTCTCCAAGGGTTCATGTAATAGTGCTTGATAAACGACCGCCGAGATTCTCGTTCTTCTCTGCGGTCGTTTATCATTTCGCGTGGCGTAAAGGGGCGGTTGTCCATGTTCAATATTTTAGCGGCGGATGGGATTTAGAGCACGGATTTTAATTAACTCGGTTGGTGTGGAAACCTAATAGGTTTCGGTTTTTGTTAAGCACGTAAGAATGCGGGTTCTGGCTGATTTTTATTTGAACGCATTAAACTAGAGACCTATAGGTTTCTATTTTTCTCTATACACCACAATACAGGCTAGGGCGGGGTGTATTTTCTCTAGATTTCTCTATGCACTGTTGAGGTAGAACCTTATAAGGTTCCATTTTTCTCTATAAACAAATATGCAGGGTGTGGGGCTGGAGTATATATGGAAACTCTACGAGTTTCCGACGTGCTGCATCCATCTAGATATGTGCTATTTGCTTGGAAGGCCGTAGGGTTTCCAAAATCTACATACGTGCTGCAACTACTCATCAACTAAGCGCTTGTACTCAGCCTCAGCATCCTTGTATTTTTGGCTGCCTCCTTTGGACACTCCCCAGATTTCAAGAATGATTTTTGCTTTACCCCATCCCTTTGCCTTCAATTGCAGCGCTCGTTCTGCTTTGTCGTTCTCGGAACGTTCAGTGTCGATTTTAGCTAGCTGGCCAGATTGCTCGTTCACGGAACGTTCATCCTCCCCATCGTCATCAGGACTCATCGCTAGAGCGCGTTCCAAGTGTTCCACAGGATTTAAGATTGCCTCTGCTTCCTGTTGCCGTTGTTTCTGGGAAACATAAACCTCTGTGCTAATTTCATCAGCCACATCAGCTTTAATCGCCCGTGCTTTCCATTCCTCAATCTCATTTTCCTCTGCCAATTTACGGGCGATATCCCCCGCGCCAACCGCACAGGCAACAGCCCCGCAAAGACTCAATCCCTGAATGGCCTTATGCCAGCTAACTTTTTTATCAAGGGCAACCAGGGGAACCAACCAGAGGGCAACAGCAGCGCCAGACAGCACAAACATTTTTAGCTGCATAAAAACACCCCCGCACCGATCGCGATCGAAGCCATGCCAGCCAGAAGCAAAGCTTGTAAATTTTGCACTGAAATCTTGAGCCAGCCACTAACTGAGAAATCCAGAAGCCAGCACAAGCCCCAAATAATAAAAGCTGCTGCTGCCAAGAAGGCGATCGCCCTCATGGCCATCGGATGCAAACTCGCTACCCATCCCAGAAGGGAGGAAGCGATGCACCCGGCGATAAAATAATTTGCCAAGTACATCGCTCTCATTAGTTTGCCCCCGCCGTCAGTTTGGCTTTAATTGCATCAATCCGAGTGCGAGCATCGTTTTCAGCTTTGTCGATGCCAAGTCCGAGCCGTGCATATCCCGGCCGGAGTGCGTGTAATTTCTTAGCTAAGCCAGCATTGCCACGAACTTTTTTAAGTTCATTCTCAGCAACCACACCCTCATATTTTCTGTGCTCTTTATGCACAACGGCATCGGCTGCCTCAACCTTACCGAGTGCTTTGTAGGCTCGTTTGGATTGTCGGGCCCCGTCTGTTTTTTCCTTTGCCAGATCCTTTAAGCCGTCTGCCTCATCTTTAGTGAAATACCTCGGAGCTGGAACCACGGGAACCGATCGGATAGAGCCAAAGTTACCGGGATTGATGGGACTAATTGCAGCAGCATCGGTAGCTGC
>NZ_JAUBPI010000163.1:0-7307 GCF_036700645.1 Microcoleus sp. S36b_A4
CTAAAATCTAAAATCTAAAATCTAAAATCTAAAATCTAAAATCTAAAATCTAAAATCTAAAATCTAAAATCTAAAATAAAATGTCCCTCCCTCGCCCTGGAACTCATAAAAATTGGATTTCTGGCGCGCTTTTCCAAATAGGTTAAGATCGCTGCAAACCGATGTTTATTCGCCAAAGGGTGAGAGAGGGTGCGATCGGAGGACAAGTTTTAAATTAAATCAAACCCGCCCAGCTTGTCCGACTTCAATGAAGCAGTTTAGCCTTTCCAGTCTTTCTCAGATTGCGAGAGCACGTAGGTTGCTACATCCTCGATTTGTTCGGGCTTCAAGCGGCCGGCGAAAGCAGGCATAGCATTTTTGCCCTTAGTTACCTGAGTGGTAATAGCTTCCAGAGAATTCATGCCGTACTTCTCAAGAGCTTCCTTTTTCAAGGTTTTCATAGCCATAACCACGTTGCCGCCACCGATGTGACAAGCAGCACAGTTGGAGCTAAAGATTTTAGCTCCGTTAGCGGCATCTCCTGCCAAAGCAGGGCGGCCAAAGCCGACGGTAAAAATTGCGATCGCTAACAGGGCGATCGATAAGAGTCTTTTCAACGCAGTTCTCCTCTAATGGACACGCAAAGGGTGATTCTTTAGATATTTTACCTGTTAAAACAGGCGCGATCGCGCAGTCGTATCGCCTTCTTCCGAGTAATTTACCACTTTTTGGCAGTGGCAATTCAACTCTCAAAATTCTCCACGCCCCAGCCCGGAGCTTTCTGAGCAGCCCGGATCACAAAAGCAGCTAAATTTTCAATCTCAGCCTGTGGCATCCAGCTTTCCGGCACTTGGCGGCACCAAAAAGTCTCCTCAGTACCGTCATAAGTCATCGGTTCTCTCAGATACCCCACCAGACTATTGATGTTGTTGCGGGGAGGCGTTGCCCCCTTGAGATCAGACAAAGACAGAGATATCGTCGGATCAGGCAAATTAGCTCCTCCGACGTGACAATTCAAGCAATTTTGCTCGAACAATACCTTGCCCGCAGACAAATCCTGAGCCGAAAACAAGCGAGTATGTCCCTCAGAGTCCAACTCCAGAGCCACAGGTTCGCTGGCTTGTAAATACCTATTCACGTAAGAATCGGCAGCAGCCAAAACAGGTTGAGGAGCCAACAGCACGGGCAAAATAATTAACATCCCCAACAGAAAGCAGACAAAAGCACCACGACGCAGCATGAGGGACTACAACCTTTTGCGATAATCAATGAGCCGGAGGTAAATTTTAGATTTCAGATTTTAGAGCGAAAAACCACCAGCCAGCAATTATTGCCGAACTTCAGCCCTCTCCCAATCCAAAATCCAAAATCTAAAATCTAAAATCTAAAATCGATTAGCGAGCGCCTTTGCCACCAGCCCACTGCTTGGAGACAATTTTTGGCTGCAACAGAATGTGACCGGCAATCGCGTACAAATCGTCATCCGAGAGATTTCTCATCTCAGCGAAAATATCCGCGCTCTTCATGCTCGGATGCAGTTCCGAAATTTCCTCAAACCCGTCATAAGTGGTGGGATTTTTCATAAAGTCCACCAGCGACTCAATATTATTCCGGGGCGGGTTGGCCAAAGCCAGAGTTTCCGGGCTCAAATTCACGTTCGGGTCAGTTTTGGTCATGCCCGCAGCGTGACATTGAGCGCAAGCCGAATTGAACAGGCGTTTGCCTTGCTCAACTTGTTTGAGGCTCAGCACCACTGGAGTACCCTTGTCATTCAAAGGCAGAGTGCGAAGTTCAGGACTCAGTTCGATAGCCATCGCACTGCTGACAAATAACTGAAATGTCAAGAATACAGCGGTCAGAGCAATGAAATATCTTTTAAGCATGGTTCTCCTTAAAAAAATCCGGCAAATTATTGAACGCTAAGAGATCATACCTGGCAAACAGATTTGTGTTCAAAATTCCCTCTTTCTACAACAACTGGCGAAAGTTTGTGCAGCCATACCTTTAAAGGTAGAGGAATTTTGCGATCTAATCTGCAAGAAGTTTTGAGTCGCGCCTTTTTTCGAGAGTGGACATAATTGCCTTAACATCCTCCAAAGCCAAACGGGTTTGAGGGTGCTTGTAGGCAATTTCCAACTCATCGCACAAGCGGATAACTTCTTCAACAGGGACGTTGAAGTCCTCTGCTATTTCTGCGATGGACAGGTCTGCAAAACCCATAATTTTTAGGTCGCTGACAGGTCAAAATTGAGTTGACGGCTATTAACTGAAAGCCGGACAATTTTAGAAAGCGCTGTTAGCTTGTTCTGTTAGTTTGTTCTGAGATTTTGTTTGATCTATCGCAAGCTAACTAACCGCTAACTGCGACTAGGCATTTTTGCCCAGCCTAACTTCAGGGCCAATCAACTTCCGATCAATATCATCCCACTGCTGCGTCGTTATTACCAATAGCACTTGCGCGCGCGGGGCTCAAAAGCCGGTGTCTGCGTGAACGTCTCGTTACCAAACTAAATATTTTTGGTAGAACCCGGCTTTTTCGCAATTCCTCAGCAATTTCCCTCTGTGCCGGGACTCACCAACAGACAATCATCCGGCGCAGCAGCTTAGGGAGAAAGCTTGAAAGCGTGAGTCTGCGGGGGCAAAGCGTGGTTATCGCTGGCTTCTAGGGCGGGGAATTCCGAGCCTGCCAAGAAAGGCTGGGGCTGGTGGAGGCTGATGAGCTGACCGAGAGTTTTCTTTAATTGAGTCCGGGGTACAATCAAGTCTACAAAACCGTGGGCGAAGGAGTATTCGGAAGTTTGATAATTTTCCGGCAGCTTTTCCCGCAGAGTTTGTTCGATTACCCTGCCGCCCGTAAAGGCCACAGTAGCTTTTGGCTCTGCAATTATAATGTCTCCCAGCATGGCAAAACTGGCGGTGACGCCGCCGGTGGTCGGGTGGGTCAAAATCGGGATGTAAAGCAGTCTCGCTTCCCGGTGGCGTTCCAGAGCCCCGGAAATTTTAGCCATTTGCATCAAGCTGAGCATTCCTTCTTGCATTCTTGCGCCACCGGAAGCGCAGACAATGATCACGGACAAGCGTTCCCGCGTGGCGTGTTCGATGAGGCGAGTTAGCTTTTCTCCGACAACTGAGCCCATGCTGCCGCCGATGAACTGAAATTCCATGACTCCGAGGGCGACTGGCAAATTTTCGAGTTTGCCGATGCCTGTTTCTACGGCGTCTAGGTGGCCTGTTTTTTCTTGAAATTCTCGGAGTCGATCGCTATATTTTTTGCGGTCGCGAAATTTCAGGGGATCTGTGGCGTGCAGTCCTTCGTTAATGGGTACCCAGGTATTGGGATCGATCAACTGTTCGATGCGATCGTCACTGTAAACTCTGATATGATGCCCGCATTCCAAGCAAACCATTTGATTTGCTCGCAGGTCTTTGGTATAACTCAGGGCATCGCAAGCTTCGCATTTATTCCAAAGCCCGTCCGCAATTTCTCGTTCCGGCCGTTCTTGGGAGTTCGGTACTGATTTTCGTCGATTTGCAAACCAATCAAATAGAGACATTAAAACTTGGTAATTGTTAACTGTTAACTGTTGACTGTTGACTGTTGACTGTTGACTGTTGTTATTTGTGAGTTGTTAGCTGCTACCAATAACTAATAACTAATAACCCATAACAACTGACAATAAAGAACAGACTTGACTACTGAGTATTGTCCTCTTCAATGGGACTGATGAGGAGCGATGCTGTTCGCTGGTGTTCTGGAAGAACTTGCAGGGCTGTAGCACTTCCAGCACCCAAATAAGATGCTATGCCCAAGTCTACAATCCGGGCTGGGATTTCATGAGCTGCTAGGAGCTGCTGCATTAATTCCGCTTCCCAACGAAAGCTAGTGGTTTTAAGTGTAATCCAAGACACGGAACAATTTTACCAATTTTTGAGACAATATTATGTTCGATCGCGCCTGACTACCGGCAGATCAGAAACTAAAATTCGGGAAAAACAACTGCAAGTAAGTAGATAAGATCGCTTCGCCCCACAGAGCAGTAATTGCTGTACCGAGAGCCAGAAACGGGCCGAAAGGCATGGGTTGACGCCGATCGAGTAACCCGATAGCGATCGCCCCGCCACCAGCAAAAGCCCCGGCTATACAGGCAATAAATCCCGCTAGCAGCAAGTATTTCCAGCCCAGCCAAGCTCCCATCAAGGCGGCTAATTTGGTATCTCCAGCCCCCATAGCATTCTGCCCCAGCCCGATCGTCCCGGCGAGTCCGATCGCATCAAACAGCCACAACCCGACAACTGCTCCCGCGATCCCGTCGAGTACCAGATAGTGTACCGAGTCGATCAAACTAAATGTCGGCCACCAACCTTTCGCCACCTGGAAAACCAATCCGAGCACCAAACCCGATCGAGTTAAAGAATTAGGCAAAGTCATTGTATCGCAATCAATCAAAGACAAAGCCAACAGCCAGCTAAACAAAGTCCAAAAACCAAGAGTTTGCACTGTTACGCCAAACCGCCAAAAGATTAGCAAAAACAGCAAACCCGTAGCTGCTTCCACCAGTGGATAACGGGCCGAAATCCGACTCCGGCAGTGATTGCAGCGTCCCCGCAGCCACAGCCAACCGAAAACGGGTATATTTTCGTAAGTTCTGAGTTGATTTAAACATTTGGGACAGCGAGAAGGAGGGTTGATCACAGACAAACCCGCAGGCAACCGATAAACTACCACATTTAGAAAGCTGCCAATAGCCGCTCCGACAATAAAGACGATCGCCATGACAAGGCAATTAAAGATAATTTCCATTAAGTTGACTGTTCACTGTTGACTGTTCACTGTTGACTGGGGTTATGTATCACTTGTTACTTCTCAATAGTTAGTTGTCAGTTGTTAGAGCCTGTACGGTCAATTACCCATCATAAAAGGTATTAATAGTCAAGAAGGCAAGTTTTCATAAAATCCTGAAAACATGGCTCTTCACTAGAAACCTATTTTAGTGCGAGAGTTCGAGCGGACATAATATTAGTGACTAATTATCAATTCCCAATGCCCAATGCTCAATTATCAATTACCAATTACCACCAATGACCAATTAGCAATTAATACATTTGAGATTCAATTTCCTCAAAAGTAACAAAACGTTCACCGGGCAATAAAATCGGCTGCGAAGCAAAAATTATCTGGCCTCGATCGCTTCCTTGACTGACAACTACACCCGCCGGACGCTGCATCTGATCGGAATGCACTTTCAGATACATACCATAGGCAGAGCGAGCAGCTCGGATCAAATCGGGAGCTAGCAAGCTGTGACTTTCGGAAGTTTCTATAGTGGGTTCTGGGTTTGGCTGATATGGAGTCACTGGAAACTTATCATAATGGTATAGGTCGAGTTACTGGTGTGGGCTCTCGATCGATAGAACTTACCCTATTTTTTAAGAATAAACTTAGGTGGAAATTATTAATAGATTAACCTACAATCCTCCCTTGGCTGCGATCGAACTGCGACTGCGATCGCTCCTTTCGGCTCAACTGTACGCTGCTGCGTGGGTAGATCCTTCCCCGGCAACGCTCATGGGGGTTTTCGAGCACCTGCGAACTCTGCGCTACATCCTCCACGACTACGTACCGAGGCTCGTGTCCGAATCTCCGCCCAATCCGGGCGAGGTGCGCTACCAGTGGCAAACAGGCACCTTGCTGTTCACGGATTTGGCAGGGTTTACCTCGCTGTTGGAAGCGAATGCGACCCAGGGGCGCAAGGGAGCTGAAAGCCTGCTGGGCGTGATTAACGACTATTTTGCCTCGATGATTGAAATTGTCAGCAAATCGGGCGGGGATTTGCTGGAGTTTACCGGAGATGCGATGCTGGTGCAGTTTCTGTCAGGAGTTTACCAAGAGGATACAGCCAGGGCGGTGCGGGCGGGTTTGCGGATGCAGCGGGCGATGGCTGAATTTGCCAATATTGAAACGGCGCGGGGTGTTTTGTCTTTGAGGATGCGGGTGGGCATCCACTGCGGCCGCTATATTAGTGCTGACATCGGTACCCCGCTGCGGATGGCTCACGTACTGCTGGGGCATTCAGTGCAGCAAGCCAAGCAAGCTGAGGGTTCTGGAACTGTGGGGCGGGTGTGTGTGACGGAAACTGCTAGAGAGTCTTTGGGAGAGCAATTTCGTTTTGAACCCGGGAAACCGGGTTATTTTTTGGTGGCGGACGATTTCACGGACGATCGACTCGGAGAGTATGATATCACTTTGACTGGGCGGCGGATGCCGAGTTCGGTCTTGCTCGATCGCAGCGTGGCAGGCTTGGTAAAAGAAATCGGGGAAGCTGTGAATCGGCTTGAACCCCTTGCTAGTTATATTCCCAAAACTATCCTGAGACTGCTGGTGGAAAATGCAGACAGGCGGAAAATTCCGCCGGATTTTCCTGAACCGACGGTGATGTTTGTCAACTTGATTGGTTTACCGGAGTCTGTGGACAAAGCTTCGCTGGAGGAAGAAGTCAATCTGATAGTGGCTTTTTCTCGGGTGTTTGCGTCAATTGATGCTGTAGTCTCAGCTAAAGGGGGCGTGTTGCAAAAAGTAACGGCGCACTTAGACGGTTCGGATATGCTGATTTATTTTGGCGTACCTGACGCTCACACAGATGATGCCAGCCGCGCGGCTAGTGCGGCGATTGCAATCCGAGATCTGATTGTAGGTTGGCCTCTGGTAATTATCGCGGGTGAAGAAGTAAAAGTAAGCTGTCAAATTGGGCTGTCGCGGGGGCCGGTGTTTGCTGCTGAGGTTGGGGAACCGCGAGGGCGTAGGGAGTTTAATATCCTCGGCGATACGGTGAATACGGCGGCTCGGTTGATGAGCAAGGCGGGGGAAAACCAAATTTTGATTGCTGAAAGGGTGTATGAGTCGATCGAGCTAAACTTCATTTGCGAGGCTTTGGGATCTGTTGCTCTGAAGGGGAAATCTGCTCAAACTCCGATTTTTGCTTTGCAAGGTGCAAAAGGGGAGAAGGGGAAAGCGGGCGTTTAAATAACTTTGCTGGGTAATAGTTGTAGAGGTTTTATGGTTCACAAAGGCAAGTACAGTACAACCGCTTTCCACTGTGACTACTAAATGTTATTTTTATAATTTTTTAGGATACATCACAAGAAAAACCGCCACTTCGTCAGATAAGTTCCGGTTGCATCGGAATGATTTAACCACAGAGAACGCAGAGAACACAGAGGGAGATCAGAGAGATATGAATAATTCGGATGAAGGCATTGGTGACAAGTTAAGACTGTAAGTCTTTTGTCAAGAGGCTTTTAGAGAATTGTTGAAAAAAAACTGGTCAGAC
>NZ_JAUBPI010000164.1:0-6922 GCF_036700645.1 Microcoleus sp. S36b_A4
TAAAACCGGAGTCAAAATCCTCCAAAGGTTTACCCTACATACTCCGACGCCTTTTGTCAATGGGGGAACTTCAGTTTCAACGTTGGGATTGTGAAACCAAAACTCCGTATAGTAATTTTCATTACTTGAAATTTGAAAAATCAGAACGTGAAATAGTGGTTTTCTGCTTTTTCTCAGGTTCACATTAACCACCTAGACATATCTGGCAACGCCCACCCTACAAACTCAACTAATCTTTTTGATATTTATCGTTGGTGTAAGGTGCGCTAGGCGCACCCTACTTTTAGCTTTGACTTGCAACAGAAGTCGGGGCGATCGCACTTTTTTCCTCTGCTGTTTTCGATTCGGCCAACTTGTCCAAAATCTCCACAACTTCTCTTTCAAAAGTCACCTGAGCGCGATTAGTGCGCCCGCCGACGTAGAGTTTGCCGTTTTTTTCCAAAGCCCAAATCTGCGAGTGAGACATATAGCTCATTAGCACGCTGAGCATCAGCAACCCGAAGCCAGTATAAACTATCGGAATACCCGGATCGGCTTTAATTTGCAATCCCGTACTGCCTACAACTTCGTCAATAGTCAGCATGACTCCGTTAACTTCTACCGCCGTTCCTGCGCGAACTGTAGTTAACAATTTGCCATCCGTACCGTACACTAACATCGTTCCTTGCAAATCTTTTGCTAGCAGAGAAACTCCAGCACTCAAATCGGGTTTTGTCGGAATCCAAGCACCCCAAATTCGACCTTTACCTTGAGTGTCTAGCTGAGCCATTGGTAATTGTAAAACCGGGCTTTTGTTGAGGCGAACTCGCACGGCAGCTATTGCCCAATCTGCTTGATAAAATGTGACTCCCCGGTATCTGAGAGGTTCGTTAACGTGAATGGTTTTGCGATCGACCTCTTGGCCTGTTTTGTCCAAAACTGACAGATCAGAGTAAAATTGGTCGATGCCGCCTTCGGGAGTATAATCAATCCAGAACCGATTAACTCGCATCGACCAATCCTTCGGTATTTGCGGCCCCGCCCAAGGCCCCGCATCCAGAATATTCTGCACCTGAAATGTTTCGCCGCTGGGAACAATTTCTTGACCGAGAAATCCCGTCATTGCGCCCCATATCGACCCAGCTAAAATAATTAGCATACTGGCGTGAACAATAATCGGGCCGATTTTGCCAATTATTCCCTTGCGGGCATAAACTTTTTCGCCTTCTCGAAATATGCGGTAGTTTTTTTGCTGCAAAAGTGGTTCTAACGAAGTTAAAGCAACTGTATCTAATTCCGCACTGAGAGCTAATTTTTCAAACTGCTTGGGTTCTTCATAAAATTTCCAGCGGCGGGCGGCTTTTAATGCAGGAAATTGTCGGGTAAATGTACAAGCTGTTAAGCTGCTGCCGAACAAAATTAGGATTGACAAAAACCACCAAGTGCGGTATACGTGGTCAAGTCCTGCAATTAGCACAACTTTCCAAGTTAGGAAGCCGAACAAAGCAGGATGTTCTGGATAGTTAGATTGGTAAAAGGGTACTGATTGGCCTTGTTCGATGACAGTGCCGGAAATGCTGAAAAATGCGATCGTCAGCAGCAAGATAATTGCCAACCGTAAATCTGCTAGCACCGGCAAAATTTCTCGCTTGAAAAACCTTTGAGGGGCATTCGCCCAGCTTGAGAGTTTTGATAGAAATACTTCTTTTGATGTCATTGGTAATTATGAAGGAAGTTCGGCAACGGATTTTGTAACGGATGTAACGGATGTCAGGAAGTTCGGCAACGGATTTTGTAACGGATGTAACGGATGGAAGAAGGGAGAAGGAAGAAAGAGGAGGGAACAACAAAAGATGAAGAAAATATTATTTTTTTCGAGCAAGTCTAAATCTATTTAGAAGTCTTTCTCTTTTATTTCTTCCTTCGTGTTCTTCGCGTCTTCGCGGTTCGTTTAAAAAAACTTAATTCACGCATTCCATAGTGATTGCTATATCTCTAAATAAGGACTGAACTCCTGATAACGAAACTTACGCGGGAAGTATCCGGGAAAGCAGAGAGAAAACACCAAATCCTACTAGCAAAACGCCGCTAACAGGCGTAATCCAACTCGACCACCGACGTAATTCTAACAATTTTTTAATGCTAGCAGTGAAAGTACCTGCTATAATCAGCGGAGCGACGTAGCCAGCAGCGTAAAACAGCAGCAACACACCACCTAAAACTGTATCTCCCGTTTTGGAAACCCAAGCTAAGAGTGTAGCTAAAACCGGAGTGCTGCAGGGAGACGCTACTAAACCAAAAGTTAAGCCCAATAAGTACGATCGCACGCCCGCCGGCAAATCTTTCGGTACCCACCCCACAGCGTCGAAAGACGGCATTTGTAAGGGTAAAGCTTCGAGTAAATTCAGCCCCATTAGAATAGCAATAATGCTGACAAGAATTGGCAAACCCAGACCAATTTTCCCGTAAACTTGTCCGGCAAATGATGCTACAATACCTAAACCCGCAAGGGTGGTGGCTAATCCCAGGGAAAACCACGCAGACTGGGCGGCGGCTTGGAGGCGGCTTTTTGCTTCGTATCCACCGATGTAGCCGATCGTGATCGGCAACATTGAAAGCATACAGGGCGTTAAGCTCGTTAGCAACCCTGCCAGAAAGATGACTCCGACGCTGACTAAACTGAGGTTTGTCAGTTGGGTATTTACTAAATTATTAGCAAATTGCGCGAGTTCGTAAAGTTGAGTTTGCAGGGTTTCCATCAGTCGATTTTAGATTTTAGATTTTAGATTTTAGATTTTAGATTGACTTCACAGCCCATCGATTTTAGATTTTAGATTTTAGATTATTAGATTTTAGATTAACTCCACAGCCCATCGATTTTAGATTTTAGAGAGGCTCTACAGATGAATCTGAGAGTTTAAACTAAATATCTAATATTTTTGCTATTCACGACTCCTGTGGAGGGCTTGTATCCCTAGACAGGTGACTTCAGGTTCGGGGCTGTTCTGGCTTTGTTGAAAATTGTAACAGATGCGCGTCGGTTCTGTTTTAAATTTAAGATTTTAGCGATATTTACGGGTTGGGAGTTAAAAAGTCGATCGCACCCTGGTTTAAATTGATATCTTGACAGCATCCTCAACAAGCTGTTGGTAATGGGCGCAGCTTGGAAGTTAAAAGGTCGATCGCACCCTGGTTTACATTGATATCTTGACAGCATCCTCAACAAGCTGTTGGCAACGGGCGCAGCTACACCAGATAATTCATTGACTGCGAAATCAGCCCGAAAGCCTGTTGTTGAAATTATTCAAGCAGACTTTAATTTTACTCTACGGTAAATTAAAGCCACTTTCTTCATTAATAGACCCGTCCGGCATTATTGCCCCTGCCAGCACCGCACCTCTGAAATTTGCTCCCGTTAAAGTAGCGCCTTCTAAATTAGCATTGCTCAAATTTGTGACTTGTTTGGAACCTCGGAAAAAGAAGCTGTGCAAGTCAGCACCTGTTAAATTAGTGTCTGCCAAATTAGCATATTGCAAGTCAGCACCATGCAGTGTCGCATCCGTTAAATTAGCTTCGGTGAGATTGCTTCCCCAAAGTCGAGAATCTAAGACATTAGCATCTTGTAAATTGGCGCGGCTCAGATTTGCCAAAGTCAGATTAGCATCCCACAACTTCGTGGAGTTGAAATTAGCTTCTGTCAAATTGGCTCGACTGAGATCCGTGCCTAAAATATCAGCATTTGCTAAATTAGCGCCGCTGAGGTCTGCGTCAGAAAGATCCGCATTTTTTAAGTTAGCACCGGACAAATTAGCGCCGCTCAAATTAGCGCCGCTCAAATTGGCTTCTTGGAGATTAGCTCCCCGCAAATCGACTGCGCTCAAATCGCACTGTTTCCACAAAAAACTGACGCACCAATTATCCTTTAATAGGTGACTCACATCCTCCGCATTCGCGGCCATCACAGGAGGAGTTAAGTAGAGAGTGAACAGGACGATCGCCAACACTGCAGCGAAGAAAGTTTTCAACCTCATAACTCTTTTCATTGACACTAATTTGCGCCATAAATTATGGATGTCTAATCAAAGCATAGCAAATAATCTGCAACTTCCCTCAGCAAGATTACTCAAAAATATTAGTGTAGTGAAAGGTTAATCAGGGTTGGCGCGGGTACAAACTTAACTTAGCCTGTCTTAGATGCGCTTTGAGGTAGAAACCCGGTTGATGCACAGATGCCTCGCTGCCAAACTAATATTTTTCCTAAAAACCTGGTATAAAATGACCGCAAGTTTGAGCGGGATTTGCCAGTGCAATATCGCTACAAAGTAATACTTGCCGCAGCAAGTTGCGATCGCTTCCCCAGGGGCATACCTGCAAACAATCCTGGTATAAACTGCTCAATATGGGAATCAAGAAACCGCTTCTCTAGCCTACAAGCCTTATATTTAAAGGGTTATAGACGCAATTTTCGTTAATTGCGATCGGCATCACTAACTAAGCCCAACTTTCATCACACAATTCAAGCCCCAACATCACCTAATCGCATCAAACTTATCACGTTCCTGAGAGTATGGATATCACTGTCAGTAGCGGAAGTATGGAGGAAAATAAGAGCATACAGTTGAACACCACTCCTCCCATGCCTACTATCCCCCTTCTCCCAAGCCAATTAGTTGTCACAACTATTTTTAATTCGATCGAATCTTTGGGATTCACTAATATTGCCGGCGTATTTTCGGGGGAGCAAGCTGAATCCCGACAAGAGGCCAATTTAAAAGTTAGTACCAAAAAGTTTTACACTCAAGGTTTAAAAAATCTCGAACAACAAGACTTGCACGGCGCTATTAAAAATTTTACTGCCACAATTAACATTAATCCCCAATTCGCGTCAGCTTACAACGATCGCGGTGTGACCCGCTACAAATTAGGCTACAAGCAATCGGCGATCGAAGATTTAACTACAGCCATCGAACTCGATCCTTACCGAGCCAAGTATTACAGCAATCGGGGGTTTATGCTGACTCGTTTAAAAGATTATACTGGGGCGATCGCCGATTACAACTCGGCACTGCTGCTCAACCCTAATGTAGCTCAATTTTACTTTAACCGAGGTGCTATCCGCCTACAAATGCAAAATTCCCTGGCAGCACTAGCTGATTTTGAGTCAGCAATTCGCCTCGATAGCGCTTTTGCTAAAGCTTACTTTAACCGAGGACTGACTAGATATAAATTGAGAGAGGTTCAGGGAGCATTTGAGGATTTTCAGAAGGCGGCAGAGCTTTTTAAGCTGCAGGGGAGAATGGATTCTTATCAAGATGCAGTTTCTCAAATTAGAAAACTATGGTGTTAGTTGAGTTTTCAAATTGGGGAATTGGAAATTGGGCAATTGGGCAATTGGGGAATGGGGAAGGGGAATTGGGGAATCTGTAAGGTGCGCCATAAGCACCCTACACCTATAGTTAAAGTTAGCCAATTCTCAAGGCTGCATCGGCAGGTTGAGGGTTAGGAGCGCTAGGAATCCTAGATAAAGGAATTGCAAAGGCTGCATTTTGAACAGAGGCGACAGTAGAATTTTGTACCACAGTACCAGCCGCTGCCAAGTTAATGACAGTATTGCTTCCAGATTGAGTGAATGTAGTATCGGATAAATTTCCTGTCAAAGCAATGCGATCGCCTTCCTCTGGTCTAAAATCAACTATTGTATGACTTGTCGGGGGTAGGGTAATAAAAGGAAGAGAAGCAGGATCTACTCCGAGCAAAACAAAAGTATCTGCACCACTACCTCCTGTGAGAGTATTGTTGCCTGTATCTCCAATCAAAATATCATTGCCATCACCACCAATTAAGATATCATCCCCTTGACCGCCTCGCAAAAAGTCGTTACCAGCATCACCATTGAGAGTATCGTCAGCGAAATTGCCAATCAGAATATCGTTGCCAACACCGCCACTAATGAAGTCGTTACCTTTGCCACCGCGCAAAAAGTCGTCACCGACTTCGCCACTGATGGTATCATTGCCTTGGCTGCCATTAATTGCATCATCCGTCGGTGAACCGAGGATGCGATCGTTGGCGCTACCTCCCACTACACCGCTGGGATTTTGCTGAGAGTCTTGGGAAGTGACTTGATAGTTGTTGGGGGTATTTGGCAGTCTGAGCGCTCCCAAAGATAGATTTAGGAAATTGGTACTATTAATTAAATCGTTGAGCACATTAACATCGGTAATGATGCTAGAAACCCGACTGGGGACGATTCCTTGAACGACTTTTGCAGTTGAAATGCGATCGCCCTGCTGCACCGCATTCACCGTTTCAAAACCTTGAATAACATTGCCAAAAACAGCATAACTACCATCCAAAAATGGCAACTCATCCAAAGCAAAATAAAACTGCGAAGAAGCCGAATCCAAAGCATTAGAACGAGCCATTGCCACAGCCCCGCGATTATGCCGCAACTGGGGCGTCTGGGTGACAATTTGGTTGTAAACAGGTTGCGCGGCCCCTTGCGGCTTAATTTCCAAAGGAATAAAACGCGGCTGATTGGTCTCCGGGTCAATAAAACTACCCGTTCCCAATTGACTGGCTGGAATTGTAGTATCTCTGCTGCGCGGATCGCCTCCTTGCACTACAAAAGGCTCTGGCTGACGTACAACTCGGTGAAACATCACCCCGTCGTAAATGCCGCGTTCAACTAAGTCAACAAAATTTCCTGCAGTAATCGGGGCATTAGTGCCGTCTACTTCGATCACAACGGGTTGACCGTTAATTACCTGGACTACTATAGCTTTGCCTGTTAACGGGAGTGCAGCGCTCATGGGTAAATTGCTATTTGAGTGAGTGATCTTGGGGTTTTAGAAGCAATCCGGGAATGTTTGAGTCGATGGGAGGTATTATCCTCCGCACCTCTCAGTTAGATCCGGACGTGCTGGTTTCCCCGCATCCGGCT
>NZ_JAUBPI010000165.1:0-6359 GCF_036700645.1 Microcoleus sp. S36b_A4
GCAGCTACCGATGCTGCTGCAATTAGTCCCATCAATCCCGGTAACTTTGGCTCTATCCGATCGGTTCCCGTGGTTCCGGCTCCGAGGTATTTCACTAAAGATGAGGCAGACGGCTTAAAGGATCTGGCAAAGGAGAAGGCGGACGGGGCAAAGCAAGCGAAGCGGGGGTATAGTGCTCTAGGCAAAATTGAGAAGGCTGATGCCACGGTGCATAAAGAGCATCGCAAATATGAATCTGTGGTAGCCGATAACGAACTCAAAAAAGTTCGATCGAATGCTGGTTTGGCTAAGAAATTACACGCGCTGCGCCCTGGCTACGCACGGCTAGGAATGGGTATCGACAAAGCTGAAAACGATGCCCGTACTCGGATTGACGCAATTAAAGCCAAACTCACGGCGGGGGCAAACTAATGAGAGCGATGTATCTGGCAAATTATTTTGTCGCCGGGTGCATCGCTTCCTCCCTTCTGGGATGGATAGCGAGTTTACATCCGATGGCATTTAGAGCGATCGCTTTTTTAGCGGCAGCAGCATTCATTTTGTGGGGGCTTTGCTGGCTCCTAGATTTTTCTGTGTCTGGCTGGCTCAAGATTTCGGTGCAGAATTTGCAGGCTTTGCTTCTGGCTGGCATGGCTTCGATCGTGATCGGTGCGGGGGTGTTTTTATGCAGCTAAAAATGTTTGTGCTGTCTGGCGCTGCGGTTGCCCTCTGGTTGGCTCCCTTGGTTGCCCTCGATAAAAAAGTTAGTTGGCATAAAGCAATTCAGGGGCTCTCGCTTGGCGGGGCGGTTGCTTGTGCAGTTGGCGCGGGTAACATTGCCCGCCGACTGGTAGAGGAAAATGAGATTGAGCAATTGAAGCTGAGGGCAATTAAGGCTGATACAGAGGATGAAATCTCGACATCTGTTTATGTTTCTCAGCAACAGCGCCAACAGGAAGCAGAACAAATTCTGAACCCCCGCGAACAGCTAGAACGATTGCTAGCACTGACTTGTGATGAAGAGAGCGGATTAGTGGCAGAACCCCAAAACCAACTAGCTGAACGTTCCGAGAACGACCCAGAGAACGACAAAGCAGAACGAGCGCTGCAACTGAAGGCAAAGGGATGGGGTAAAGCAAAAATCATTCTTGAAATCTGGGGAGTGTCCAAAGGAGGCAGCCAAAAATACAAGGATGCTGAGGCTGAGTACAAGCGCTTAGTTGGGGAAGAGTAACACAAAAACAAACAAAAATCAGTAGTGAGGAATAAAAGTTAAGGCTTATAGGTATCGATTTTCTGTATAAGCTCAAACCCGTACACAGAGCGCGTTCTAGATTTTATGGCAATTCTGCCTATTGAATTAGTCAGCACAATGTGCTAGCACTCTCCGCACCGTGTTTTAAGCGTGTATAGAGAAAATTAGAGACCTATAGGTCTCTAGCTCAACCGTTTCTAATAAAAATCAGCCAGAACCCTCATTCTTACGTGCTTAACAAAAACCGAAACCTATTAGGTTTCGTACACAACCGAGTTGATTAAAATCCGTGCTCTAAATCCCATCCGCCGCTAAAATAATCAAATGGAAGATAGACGCCGTTGGGGTCGCCAAAGAAAAATAGAAGCCCGCAGAGAAGAGCGAGAATCTCGGCGATCGTTTCTCAAGCACTACTACCACAATCCTTGGAGACTGTGGGCGCTGGTACTTGACTATTTGACGTTGGTAAAAGTTGAGGTGCTCAAGAAGCCCTTAAAGCATCAGAACGAACGGCTAAAAGCTCTAATCCTAATTCCTAAATTCTGCAACGGCTTAATCGGCGTGTCACTCACTGACAGCCTACCCGCACCTCTAGTCAACTAGCGGGGCGGTACCTTCTATGCTCTAAACTTTCTAAAAATCTAGACACCAAAAAACCGCTGCCTTCAATTGGTACCTGACGTGCAACGGCTTTTGGAAATTCAATCCACCTTCAACTCGTCTTGAGCGAGTCAAATTCATGTACGACAATTCTACTCCGAATAACGGTCAATCTTCAAGCAATCTTAGAAATCTTGTAAGAGTTTCTAAGGCTAACCCGTGCCCGCACTGTGGCAAACCTGACTGGTGCTACTCGATCGGCGAGCTTTCGGTTTGCAGTCGTGACCAACCGCCCGCTACTGGTTGGGAAGCTACAAGCCAAGCTGATAAAGAGGGCCACGTTTACTACGCCCGCCCGCAGGAAAAGAAACCAGCCCGACCAAAGCAAACTCGCTATTTTGACTACCCCGCCCGCGACGGTTCTCCGTTGGTTCGCGTGGTTCGTGTTGATGACGGCGCTGGCAAGAAGAAAATCTGGCAAGAAAACTGGGACGGCTCCCGATGGCAGAAGGGAATAGGAGACGTTGCCCGTGCCAGCATCCCGATTTACAAATATTCAGAAGTTCAGCAAGCAATTTCAGAAGGCAAATTCATCCACACAGTTGACGGGGAACAGTGCGCTGACATTTTTTGGAAGCTTGGTTTAGCAGCCACTACCAGCATCGGCGGGATGGGTAAGTTTTCCTCGACCGACTCTCTGGATTTACAGGGTGCTGTTGTGGTTATCACTCCCGATCGTGACAAACCAGGAATCGAGGACGCGGAGAAGGTTGCCCAACACTTCCCGGATGCTATGTGGCTCTACCCATTCCCAGAATCTAAAGCTTGGGAAAATCTACCCAAAAGTCAGGGTCTAGATGTTTTCGACTGGATCGAACAAGAAAAACTTTCAGCCGATGACATCAAAGCTGCGATCGGAGGCAAGAAAGTTTTTCAGGCTCCGACTTCGCAGGCAGTATCAAACGTTGTAACTCACGAGCGGTTCAAACCTACCAGCGTTGACTTGAGAAAAGAAGTTACAGCACTTTTCAACTCTGACGTTACGGGTTCTGAGCTGACGGCGGCAATGGTGGACTTGGCGCGTGCCAGCACTAGCCACATTCAGCAAGTCGAGCGCATCTATAAGGAAATTCAGGAAGAAGCCGATCGAGATGAACAACGGCTCGACAGAAAATCTGATTTAGAGGAATTGCTAAAAATTAGCAGCCGACGCTTGACTCTTGAAAAATACCTGCACCCCAATCTGGCAAACCCTATTAAAAAAGTTTCTGAATGGTTGGGGGTAGACCCTGAAGCGATTCTTACTTTCTTGCTCCCAATTTCAGCAGGGTTGATAAATCCCAATTCCCGCATCCTGGTTAAAAAGTGTACGAATTTTGTTGAGCCATTTTTGCTCTACACGGGTGTAGTCACAGAAACGGGTGGCCGAAAAACTCCCACACTGAACATACCCAAAATGCCTCTAGTAAAACTTCAGGCAGAGGAAGACGAGCGTTATGCAGCGGAGTTAGAGGCTTATGAGCAAGCGTGTGAGGCATTCGAGAATCTACCAAAGGAAGAGAAAAAAGACGCAGAAACTCCCCAAAAACCCCATCCTGTGAGGGAATTCTATGTGGACAACATCACTGTCGAGTCACTGGATGAAATCAAGGGGCTCCAGCCAGACAAAGCGTTCACCATGATTAAAGACGAGCTTAGCGGGTTGTTTGCGTCCTACGGTGCATATAAAGGTGGCAAGGGTAACGACAAAGAAAGCTTTCTGTCTGGCTGGAATGGTGGCGGCATCAAAAAGAATCGCCGTAGTAAAGATTCTCGTGTCAGCCTAACCCGTGACTCGCTATCAATTACTGGCGGTATTCAACCCGATAAACTCCGAACACTGCTAGGAGACTTTACCGATTCTCAAGGCGATTGGGCTCGATTCCTCTGGTATCAAATGCCGATGCGTCCCTACAAGATTCCCCGCAACGACGTAACCTACAGTTTAGGAACTTTGCTTGAGTCTACCTACAGAAAATTAGACTCTCTGCCCGCGCTAGAGTTTTACTTTTCAAAGGACGGCCAGAAGTTTTACGACGATTGGTACGACAAGCGGTACGAGCAAACCCGGAACGAGACAAAACCCGGTCTAAGGGCTGCAATGGCAAAAATGCCCGGTCAAGCGGCGCGGTTAATCGGTGTACTGCACGTTCTCAAAGGAGTCAGTAGTGAACCCGCAGAAGTTCAGCAAGAAATACCTTTAGATACTGTGCGGGCCGGCTGTCATTTAGCACAGTTCTACCTCGGTCAAGTGACTGTGTTACAAGGTGATGGCGACGCGCTGCACGGCGAACTAACTCCCATCCTCAAAACTCTGCTTGAGAAAGTAAACGAGGTAGGTAAATTGACCGCCTCTCAAGCTAAGAAAGCAGTGTGGGGACTCCGAGCACTTGCACCAGATAAACTCCGGCAACACTTTGAGGAGCTCGCAGCTATGGATTTAGCAGAGGTACAGGGTGCGGGTTCCCGATTGACGCTGGCATCTAAAGTGTTGAGGAATTCCGATGAACTGTTGATGAATAACAGCAAAGTGTTGAGGAATTCCGATGAACTGTTGATGAATAACAGCAAAGTGTTGATGGACTCTCAACAACATCAAACCCTTATATATCAAGAGATTGAAGAAATAAATCCTCAGACTGTTGATGCTGTTGATGCAATTCAAACGTTTGATGCCGATACCGCCACCAATGCTGACGCGGGAAGTGTTGAGGAATTGGAAAAAACCTCAACACCATCAACACTTGCAGGATTTGAGCCTGAAAGCCTTATGCAGCAAGCGTCAATAGGTGTTGAGGAATCCTCAACACTTTCATCAACAGTTGAGGATTCCTCAACACTTTCATCAACAGTTGATAAAAGTGCAGAACAAATCAGAAAGGCGATCGCAGATGTTGACCGCTCGCTGGCCATCCAAGTTTGGAATGCACTTGCGGGTAAAGCAAAAATAAAATTGAACAGTGCGGTCAAGGATTGCTTGGCGGATGGTGAGAGTAATAACTTTAAACTTTTGGCTAAGACTGGATTTGTCAAAGGTACGCGAGTCGAGTACGTCGGCGCTTATGAGCAATATCAAGGGATAGAGCTAGTGGTTGACTCGATCGACAAATACTCTCAGATTGCTTGCATCAAACCTGACGGCAGCTATACAACTTGGCTGAAGCCGGAGGAATTGCAAGCCATTGACTAAATCACCGATCGCAAAACTCGAAGCTAGAATCCCTCAATCCCTCAATTCCGAGATTCCGAGATTCTACTTTTAATCTACAAATCACAGCCACCGGGAATATGTGCCACTTTCTCGGTGAGCGTGTGCCAATCTCAATAAGAACTCGCGCCCTGTCACGGCGGAACTCGTGGTGATGGATATTAAGTGCTGGCAAGAGTTCCGGCTGTGTTGCAATTGCAATCGGAAGCTTTGCGGGCAGATTGCACCCAATCTGCACTTAAAAAGGACTGTAGACAAAGATTGTAGACAAGTATGTTGACATTGTAGACAGGTATCAGTTAGTGTAGACACATACCGTCTACAAATGTCTACAATGAGTGAAAGTAAAGTTATATCGTTTCGCGCCTCAAGCCACTTCCTTAACTGGATACAGGCGCAACAGTTAGAGGGTGAATCCGAGAGTCAGGCAGCACAGAGAATCCTCAAGGCTCTATCCGCTGGTGCAACCATAGAAGTGTCTACAGCGTCGTCTACAGAATTGTCTACACGAAGCAATGATAGTATCGCGTCTACACAGTTGTCTACACTAACGCCTGAGATTGTAGACACACAGATAGAGACTAGACTTGACCCTATTCTGCAAAAGTTGGCAGAGATGGATGAACGCTTGGGAAAATTGAGTGCCTGAGTGAATCGCCCACAGAATCACTCAGGCCGGAACCAGAGGAAGTCGAGAAACTACGCAACCAGTTAGAGGGCTCCGATCGCCTAGTAGCTCGAAAAAATCAAGAACTTCAAGCAATGGGTAGCGTACTTGCTGCTGCTAACCAAAAAATCTACGACCGGGACGCGGAAATCGAAAAACTTGAAACAAAACTCGCAGCAGCTCTCACAGAAAAACCAGAGTCAGAACAAAAATCAGCCACTGCCAGAGACTTACCCGACGTTTACGACGTACTCAATCGGGTAAAAGCTGAGGACTCAAAATCAAAACTTACACCCGGCGACATCAAGAGGATTTACAGGATACTTGAGGAGTCCTGAAATACATCTCAACTGGAAGTTAGGAATAATACCCCGGTTAATCGCTGGGGTTTTCTGGAATTCAAAACTTTACAATTGCCAGCTTGACAAAACTGCTGGAAAACACGATCGTTAAGTAACTGAGGAAGATTGACGCGCGACTGCTAAGCACTTGGAACTGCTTAACAAGTCACGACTTCCCCAAACCGTTCACTCACAACGTTTGGAGCCGAATAATTATGACACAGGATGTCGATCGCAATTCTGACGCGATCGCAACTCTTAATACTGGTG
>NZ_JAUBPI010000166.1:0-6357 GCF_036700645.1 Microcoleus sp. S36b_A4
AATTTATTTGAGTCGAGATTCGTACACATCTTATAGTGCAAGGGGTAGCGCTCTTGAATAGGCAGACTCGAAATCTACTTTAGGGGTAACTCTAACGTGGGTTCAAATCCCACCCTCTCCGTACATCTCAGCGTCAAGCGTCAAGCGCGCACCTTATTAACGTAGGGTGCGCGCTGCGTATCATATTATGAAACTCAACTCCACAATCTCAGTAGCATGATAGCTGCTTTCATTTCGGTAAGGTAGAGGCTGAAAATCTCCAGGGAACTCTTAACTCAAAACCGGGCACAGAAAAAGGGAAGAGAGTTGGTAAAGCGGGCGGTTGCAAACCGCTGTCTCCATCACTAATAAGGTGCGGGCGAAGGATGGGGGAATTAGTCTAGATTCTTTGTTTCCCTAGTCCATAGTCGCTAGTTCCTACCACGAAAACCCCTAGCCTGTTGCTCGTTCCCCGTGCCCAGTTTCCGGTTTCTTCTAATAACGTGGCCTGTAATTGCGAGGCGGCACTAATTGCCCTCAAGCCCTACTACGAAAGGATCACACCGGAATAGAAATCACAAACTCCGAACCCTGACCGAGGGAAGAATTCACCACTAATGTACCTCCATGTTTTTCCACAACAATTTGGTGGGCTATCGACAATCCTAATCCAGTTCCTTGACCTACAGACTTGGTGGTGAATAAGTGGTTAAAGATGTTTTCCTTGACTTCGGCTGACATCCCCACTCCATTATCCTTAATCCGAATCAAAACCTGATTGTTGGATTCGCTCAGAGCAGTTTGAACCATGATTTGATTAGGTAGAGCTTTGATTTCATTAAAACTGCGTTCCTTATTTGACTCCTCCAGAGCGTCAATAGCATTCGCCAGCACATTCATAAATACCTGGTTTAACTGTCCCGGAAAGCATTTTATGAGGGGTAAGTTACCATAGTCTTTCACAACTTCAATGGCAGGGCGGAACTCGCTGGCTTTTAAACGGTGCTTGAGAATTAGCAGAGTGCTTTCAAGTCCATCGTGAATATTGAAAGCAACTGGTCGATCGCTATCTGCCCTGGAAAACGTTCTCAGACTCGTACTGATATTGCGGATGCGATCGACTCCCTCCTGCATCGAGCCAATCAATTTGGGCAAATCTTCTCGCAAATACTCCAAGTCCATATCCTCTATTTCTGCTTCAATTTCCACTCCCGGATTGGGAAATTTTTCTTGATAGAGATCAATCAAATTGAATAAATCCCCCACGTATTCTTGAGCAGGTTGCAAATTGCCAGCGATAAAGCCTACGGGATTGTTAATTTCGTGGGCTACACCAGCGACTAAATTTCCCAGAGCCGACATTTTCTCACCCTGTACCAATTGCAACTGCATCTGTTTGAGATCCTGAAGATAAAGCTCTAGTTTTTGGGCATATTCCTGAGATTGTTGATACAGTCGGGCGTTTTGTAAGGAAATTGCTGCTTGGGAGCACAGGATATTGAGGATGGCGACGCGATCGCCCGTGAATACCCCTGTTGCTAAATTATTTTCCAAATACAAAATCCCCATCATTTTCCCTCGCTCGCTGATCGGAGTGCACAGCAGGCTTTGAGGTTGGTGGTGGATTATGTAGGGGTCAGATGCAAATCTTGGTTGATTGCTAGCATCATCAAAAATCAGGGTTTCTTTTGTACGTTTGACGTAGTTGATCAGGGTCAGAGGAATTACTTCGCTCTCCTCAACCGGCATTGATTGCAGAAGGCAGTCTTGACGGTTGGTGCAGTGGACGTTTATCCTCCAGTTTCCCTCTTCCTTCAAAATTAATGCTCCGGTTTGTGCTCCGGCATTCTTTACCACCACTTGCATGAGGGTAGTGAGCAATTGATCGAGTTTAATTTCGCTCGATAGAGCTTGAGAAGCTTTGATTACTGTCGGCAAATCTACTAAGCCCCAACTGCTGGTGCTACCGATAATTGTTCTATTCGTGTTAGATACGGATGATTCACTATCGGTGGAGGTGTGAATTGTTTCGCTCGGATTCTGGCGAGTTCGCTCCTGTTGCAGGATCACAGCAAGCAATTGGGGATAACGCTGTTCTAGATGGTCAATCTTTGCTTTTGCTCCCCAACGAGCGTAAGCATAGTAAGCATCAATTAAATAGGGTTTGGCGATTTTTTCTTTCCCCCATTCTAAATAGAATTTAGCAGCGAGTTCGTGAGCTAGAGCTTCCTCGTTGAGGTATTCGTTTTCTTTGGCGAGTGCGATCGCCTTGTCGTACATCTCAAGCGCTTCTATTTTTTGGTTTAAAACCCGATGCCGTTCTGCCTCTACTAGATAGAATTTATGCAGATGATTCATGGGGGCATGATGTGCCCATTTTTGCATTTTTTCTTGATTAGCTTGTACTCGATCGAGAAGTTCCTGTTGTTCTGACTCTGGAGTATCAGAATACACCGCCAATCTCACTAGAGAATCGTAGAAATAAAATATGGCAACAGTTATCTGCCCTGAAGCTGCGCTCAAATAAGTTTCTATTTGAGCCATATTTTTCAAGGCCTCTGGGTAATGTTCAAACAAATAACAAAGCACAAGTTTGTGCAAGTATAAGTAATGAATTCCCAGGTAGTTATTGGTTCGCTGATACAGTTGTAACATTATCTCTTCCTCATAGGCTTCTCCCTTTAAATGGCAGGGATATGGTGATATTCCTATTAAGTTAAAAACGGCTTGCCAACAAATTTTTAGATAAGAAAGTGCTGCTTCTTGGTGAATTTTACTAACGGCATCTGCGTAGCTTGCTATCTCTCGTTCGAGTTGCGTTAGTTGCTTACCAATAAAATACGAGTAATAACTGTATTGAAAGATAGCATAACCAGCAAATTCTAACTCTCCGGTTTCCAGCCCACAAAAATAATCTGACAGCAAAGGTTGTAAGGTATTTCTGAGGTGTTCTTTCCAAATTTGAATACTAGAATGAACCATTGCGGATGTCTTCGCTTGGATTTCTTTGGCATTCAACTTTGACACTAGACGTAAAGCAAGTTCACCTAATTGATAGCCCCTCTCAATATCTCCCATGCCACAGAGAAGATAACTATATATGGCAAAAGCATAGGGAGACAAAGAAGCATTGCCATATTGGACAGATAAATTGACCTGTTTGCAAACTACCAAAGGCGCGAGTGGTGGCAGCCCTATGTAGGCAGGAGTAAATAGGCTTGACAGAATCGTTATAGTTGCTAGTTGTTGAGGATCTGTCATCAGAGGAAGATCAATTAAGTCCTCAGTTCCCTTTCCGCTCAAAATTGACGCGGTTTCTCCTAGTGCCTGTCCAATATCAGAGAAATTTGGCTCGGAGGGAAACTCTACCCCCAACTGCTGTAAGACTGGCAACCCTGTATTCAGGGCTTCCTGTAGCTTATTTTGCGCCATATAAGCTTCTATCTGTACTTCATATACCTTCACTTTGTCCAGTAGCGTTTTGGCGCAGCTTTCCACAAGTGATGCTAATGTCTCCATCCGGTCAAAGTCACCGCTTAGATATGCCGCTTCTGCTGCTTCGGTATGCAGCGCTAATGTTAGTTCGTATTGATTATCCCAACTATTTACTGCCAGTAATTCTGTGCCAATATTTAAATATTCAACCGCAGCAGAATAGGCAGTAGCAGCTTTAGCTTTTTTTCCAGCAACCAGATTCAATCCTGCTAATTGCTCCCTATCTAGCTCGTGGGTAATTAGATTTACTCCCACATTCAAGTGGTTGACAATATCAAACATTCTTTCTTCTCGATCGGCTTCGGGCGTATTCTTTAACAGCAGTTGACCGATTTTTAAGTGAGTAGAGCGCTTTTCGTCTTCAGGAATGAGGGAATAGGCTGCTTGTTGGACGCGATCGTGGAAAAATTTGTATTTAACTAATTGGTCATTGTTAACTGGTGATTGCTCGGATTCTTCTCCAGTGATTGATGTTGATAAACTGTTACCACATTCTTGATAAAATTTATAAACATCGCTAACTGGTAAAATCAACCCTTCTTGCAATGCTTTCCACAAACCTGTTGCTGTTTCTGTTGGTGGATTCTCATCAACAATTGCTAATGTAGCCAAATCGAACTGATTGCCAATACAAGCAGCTAACTTTAAAACTTCCTGTGTCCGGGCTGGCAACTTTCGCAACTGAAGTGCCATAAATTCTAGTACATCATCCGTTAGTGTCAAGGTTCGGACTCTAGCAATATCGCACTGCCAATACCTAGCTTCAAAATTAAATTCAATTATCCCATCTTCATGCAAAGATTTGATAAATTGTGTGCTAAAAAATGGATTGCCTTGGGTTTTCTGATAAACGAGTTCTGTCAAAGGCTGAGCCAACGCTGTAGAACAAGCTAAGGTATCGGCAATCAGACAATTCAAATGGAAGCGCTCAAGCGGATCTAGAGTAATGGTGTTTACCGTAGATCCGCTTGTTTGAATGTTGGCTAATGTCACCATCAAAGGGTGTGCGGGAAAAACTTCGTTATCTCGATACGCTCCAATTAAAAAGAGATAGCGCCGATCGCGATCGCTCGTCAGGAGTTGAATCAACTTCAATGAGGCTGAGTCTACCCATTGCAAGTCGTCTAAGAAAATAACGAGGGGATGTTCTTTAGTGGCGAAGATAGAGATGAAGTTCTCGAATAACCGATTGAAGCGATTTTGGGCAGCACTGGCGAGGAGTTCTGGTGCCGGGGGTGGCGAGCCAATAATCCGCTCTAGTTCGGGAATTACCTCAACGATTACCTGAGCATTTTCGCCCAATGCTGCCAGGATTTGAGTCTTCCACTCCTCAACTTTAGCATCGCTTTCCGAGAGCAATTGTCCCATTAAATCGCGAAAAGCTTGTACAAAAGCTGAGAAGGGCTGGCTGCGCGCAAATTGGTCGAATTTGCCTTTGATGAAGTAGCCACGCTGTCTCACAATTGGTTTGTGAACTTCGTTGACAACAGCAGTTTTACCAATGCCGGAGAAACCGGCAACGAGTATCATTTCGGTGCTGCCGGCACTCACTCGCTCGAAGGCCGATAGCAGGGAGAATACTTCGGTTTCTCTACCGTATAATTTTTCTGGGATGATGAAGCGATCGCACAAATCTCGCTCCCCTATTTTAAAGTTAGTTAGCCTCCCTGTTTCTTTCCACTGGAATAAACAAGTTTCCAAATCAAACTTTAGTCCTAGGGCGCTTTGATAGCGAGCTTCAGCATTCTTTGCCATCAGTTTGCCGACAATCTCAGACAGCACCAATGGAACGCTCTGGTTTACACTTGAGGCTGGGAGGGGCTGTTTGGCGAGGTGGCAGTGTACCAAATCCATTGCGTCATCCGCTTGGAAGGGTAACTTTCCTGTTAGTAATTCGTAGAATGTGACTCCCAGCGAGTAGAAATCTGTGCGGTAATCAATACCTCGGTTCATCCGCCCAGTTTGTTCGGGAGATATGTAGGGTAAAGTGCCTTCAAGCACGTTGGGATTTTGAATTTCTTGGGTTTCGCGAGGCAGTAGGGAAGCGATGCTGAAGTCAATCAGCTTGACTTGTTTGCTGCTGGGGTTAATGAGAATGTTGGCCGGTTTGAGGTCTTTATGGATGACGTGGTGGCGATATAGTCCGTCGAGGGAGTTGGCAATTTGAATCGCAATAGGCAGAAACTCGCTAACGGGCAAGCCTTCTAGGGGTTCGTTGCTCTCGGATGCTAGACGAGCGAGGTAGCTACATAAGGAAATTCCCCCAAAGTCTTCCATCACCAGAGCATAGTGATTATGGTATGTCTCCAGGCTGTATGCCTTGACACTGCCAGGGATCTCTAAGTTTTTAGCAATGACGTATTGGTTGCGGAAGTGAACCAGTTCGTGGAAGCGGGGAAAGTCATTTCGCAGCAGTTTGATCACTACTGGCTGCCCATTTGAACACCGAAGGCCGCGATAAACTAGAGTTCGAGTGCCTGCGTAAATTTGCTCGTTAATGTGATATCCTAGAAAAAGATTTTTTATGCTAGCCATATCTACGTATTCCTACTGCTTCTGTCAAGGCTGAAGCTTCTTATAGTTGATATTTACTATTGTCCCTCTATCTGCCTTGCTATTCATTAATTACATTTTTCTTAACATATTGGGGAGTTCAAATTATCAAAGAGGGATTTTAAAAACCCGACTTAATATTTTATGTAAGAGCTGTTAATACTTGAGTTGAGACTAAGTAGAAAATGGATTGGCTAAGGCTGATTGAACGATCGCAGTTCATGGCAGAGGAACTTAAGACGCTAATCAGGTACTTAACCCTCTTTTGTCACTCTCGTGGTAGTATAAGCAGTAACACACCCCAAAAGCATTGCCAGTCCTATGGTAGAG
>NZ_JAUBPI010000167.1:0-6271 GCF_036700645.1 Microcoleus sp. S36b_A4
CGTGCTTGGATGGCTCCGACAGACCAACCCCACGAAAACTTCATCTTCCCTGAAGAAGTTCTGCCTCGCGGTAACGCACTTTAAAAAAATCAGGATTTGGATTTCAGATTAATTTAGTTTTTTTAACTTAATCTGAAATCCAAATCCCTATTCCCCGGCGCAGGTGCGGTACTCCCGTGCCCTACTAGGGAACAAAAAAACCCAAAATCCAAAATCTAAAATCGTTGGAGGTTCTACCGGGTGGTAACGCTCTCTAATTCCTACGCAAGCGGTCGCGACCAAGAATCCTCCGGGTTCGCTTGGTGGTCTGGCAACGCTCGTTTGATCAATCTCTCCGGCAAACTGCTGGGCGCCCACGTCGCTCACGCTGGCTTGATCGTGTTCTGGGCCGGTGCAATGACTTTGTTTGAAGTCGCTCACTTTATCCCAGAAAAGCCCATGTACGAACAGGGCTTAATTTTGATGCCCCACGTCGCTACTTTGGGTTGGGGCGTAGGCCCTGGCGGTGAAGTCACTGATATCTTCCCGTTCTTCGTAGTCGGGGTTCTTCACTTAATTTCATCTGCAGTTCTCGGTTTGGGCGGCATTTATCACGCCGTTCGCGGCCCGGAAGTTCTCGAAGAATACTCTTCTTTCTTCGGCTACGACTGGAAAGATAAGAACCAGATGACCAACATCATCGGCTATCACCTAATTTTGTTGGGTGGCGGTTGCTTGCTGCTGGTTGCTAAGGCTATGTTCTTCGGCGGTGTCTATGACACTTGGGCTCCAGGCGGCGGGGACGTGCGTATTATCACGAACCCCACCCTGAACCCGGCTGTGATTTTTGGCTACTTGGTTCGCTCTCCTTTTGGTGGCGAAGGCTGGATTGTCAGCGTCAACAACATGGAAGACATCATCGGCGGTCACATCTGGCTTGGCCTGATTTGTATCGCTGGCGGTGTTTGGCACATTTTGACCAAGCCTTTCGGCTGGGCTCGCCGCGCCTTAATCTGGTCTGGCGAAGCTTACCTGTCTTACAGCTTGGGTGCTTTGTCCCTGATGGGCTTCATCGCTTGCTGCTTTGTCTGGTTCAACAACACTGCTTACCCCAGCGAATTCTACGGCCCGACGGGCCCGGAAGCTTCTCAAGCGCAAGCTTTGACCTTCCTGATCCGCGACCAACGCTTGGGTGCTAACGTCGGTTCTGCACAAGGCCCCACCGGTCTGGGTAAATACCTGATGCGCTCTCCTACTGGCGAAATCATTTTCGGCGGTGAAACGATGCGTTTCTGGGATTTCCAAGGCCCTTGGTTGGAACCCTTGCGCGGTACTAACGGTTTGGACTTGAACAAAATCAAGAATGACATTCAGCCTTGGCAAGCTCGCCGCGCGGCTGAGTACATGACTCACGCTCCTTTGGGTTCTTTGAACTCTGTGGGCGGTGTGGCGACTGAAGTTAACTCGTTTAACTTCACTTCTCCTCGTTCTTGGCTGTCCTGTTTCCACTTTGTGATGGGTTTCTTCTTCTTGGTCGGCCACTTGTGGCACGCTGGTCGCGCTCGCGCGGCTGTCGCTGGCTTTGAGAAGGGTATCGATCGCGAAAATGAAGCGGTACTTTCTATGCCAGACTTAGACTAATCGATCGAATTTATTTCTGATTTGATTGTCTAGTTGAAAAAGACTCCTGCTTAACGGCAGGAGCTTTTTTTTGATCTAAAAATATCTGAAAAAGCTGCGGATTGTCGATCGACCATTCTCCGAACCCGCTAGCAGCAGATCCAATCCTAGACATATAAACCCGGTTTCTGAGTTAACCTTTTGAATTCCATGCTATTTCTTTCCGTAAGCTCGTTCTTCAGCCAGCTTTTGCATCCTGGAGTCAGATACTTCGGTACGACCTTCATCGGTTGTGGTGAATGACTCTGCAAGTCTTGAAACTTGACAATTTTAGTCCGTTGGGGTAAAGAGCTTGCAAGGCAGGCTGTACAAAGTTTATATTTAAAGTACAAAAGTTGTAATCCCACACAATGGAAAGTTGCAATGGAAAGTTGCAATTTTAAGGCAGATCGCTACAGGTGTAAAACTAATCGACGATCGGCATCAGGATATTTATATTTTATTAAATGGCTGTGCTTGCCAAATTTTTTAACAGGCACAAAACTTGTGGGCCGCTTACTGTTATTGCTAGGAAAGCAAAAGATTAATAATGGACTCATTAAAGATCGAAAATCTCAAGGTGAGGTTCGATCGAGCAAATTTGCTCGAACGCATCGCCAACCGCATTCGCCGCTCTCTAGAACTCCCCGAAATTCTGAGCGCAACAGCAGCAGAAGTTCAATCCTTCTTGGGAACAGACAGAGTAAAAATCTACAAATTTCATAGCGACGGTAGCGGTGAAGTGATTGCCGAATCAACTAACGGCAACCGCTTGCCATCCCTATTGGGTCTGCATTTTCCAGCAGACGATATTCCCCCTCACGCCCGCGAACTGTTCGCGCAAGTACAGGTGCGATCGATCGTCGATATAGATTCCGGGCAGCTAGGCCAAAGTCCACGCCGCGAGGCAGTTTCCGGCCAACTGCTGCCCGACGACCAAATGCACTTTCGTGCGGTTGACCCCTGCCACGCTGAATACTTGACTGCACTGGGCGTTAAGGCTTGCTTAGTAGTACCAATTTTTCACGGCGAAGAATTCTGGGGGTTGTTGGTATCTCACCACTCCGAGTCCCGGAGTGTTGGAGAAAACGAACTCCAAGGCGTTCAGATGGTGGCAGATCAGCTCGGCGTCGCCATAGCCCAATCAACCCTCCTCGCCCAAGCGAGGGCGAAAGCTCAACGGGAAGCTGCCGTCAACCGCGTGGCTGCCGCCCTTAACTCCCAGCCGGCGATTGAACTCCAAACGGCTTTGGTAGAATCGGTAGCAGCACTAGACGCCGCGGGCGGCAGGCTGTGCATTTTCGCCACGCCATTCATTTCCGACAGCAGCAAGGTTACGAACCGAGTTCCCTATTCGGATAACTCCACTGGCGAACTCACAGTCTACACTTGCGGCTCAGGGCCGAAGATGGGAATTTCCGCAAAATACCCCCAGGTTGAGCAATACAGCGTCTGGCACGAATATTTTAAATCCGGCGAGCAACAGGTTTGGGTAATTCCCGACTTGTACCAAATTAGCAGTTTGAGAAGCCTGCAACCTGCATTTCGATCGACCAAAATTCGCAGCATTTTAATCGTACCACTCAGAACCCGCCAGCACATATTCGGTTACTTGACCATTTTTCGAGAAGAATTTGACACCGAAACTCTCTGGGCTAGACAGTTTGATAGCGACGGGCGGCTTGCCCAATCTCGGATATCTTTTGAAGCATGGAAAGAGTCAAAAACTGCCCAAATTCGCGACTGGAAGGCTGAAGAAATTGAATTGATGCAAATTTTTGGCACCCATTTTTCTAATGCTATTAACCACTACCAACTCGATCAACAAATAGAGGAACTTAACACAAATTTAGAAAATCAAGTTCAAAAGCGCACCGCTCAACTACAGCAGTTGACCCAACAGCAGCGAGTGCTGTTTGAAGTGGTGGCAAAAATGCGGAAATCCCTCGACTTGAACAAGATTTTTAGCACGATGTCCCAGGAAGTGCGACGGGCTTTAAATGCCGATAGAGTTGCGGTTTACCGCTTCGAACTAGCGTCGGAATTTAACGACGGCGAATTCGTTTCCGAAAATGTTTTGCCAGATTTTGTGTCAGCAATGGCAGTCAAAGTGCAGGATCGCTGCTTTGGAGAAAAGTATGCCAATCTCTACTCTCAGGGACGAATTCACACAATTTCCGACATCAGACAGGCTGGACTCCAAGATTGCTATGAGCAACTATTGGAGCAATTTCAAGTCAAAGCTACTTTAGTTGCACCGATTATGAAAGGCAACGACCTTTGGGGGTTGCTGTGCGTACACCAATGTTCGGCTCCCCGCAACTGGGAATCTTCCGAAATTAAGTTTGCTACCCAAATTTCCGCTCAGCTCAGTATCGCCCTAGAACAAGCAGATTTGCTCGCTCAAACTCAGCAGCAAGCAGTTGAGTTGCAGCGGGCAGCAGAGCAGGAGCGAATACTGTTTGAGGTAGTTGCTAAGATTAGACAATCTCTCGATTTAGATACAATTTTTAGGACTACAACTACAGAATTGCGACGGATATTAAAAGCAGATAGAGTTGGCATTTATCGCTTCGATCCTAGTTTAAAATTTAATGAAGGCGAATTTATTACCGAAGATGTTTTGCCTGGTTTTTCTTCGGCAATGGATGTAAAAGTTCGCGATCATTTCTTTAGCGAAAACTATGCGAAAAAATACAGTAAGGGACAGATTCAAGTGCTACCAGATGTCGAGAATGCTGGACTTTCCGACTGCCATGCTGCTCTTTTAGCTCAATTTCAAATTAGAGCTCAGGTGATTATGCCACTGATGAATGGCAGCGAACTTTGGGGTTTGCTGTGCGTGCACCAGTGCAGCGGTTTGCGCCATTGGAACACTTCGGAAATTCAGTTTGCTACGCAAGTTGGAATTCAGTTGAGTGTAGGATTAGAACAAGCAGATTTGTTGGCTAAAACGCGGCAGCAATCAGTTTATTTACAGTGGGTAGCCGAGCAACAGCGGATACTGTTTGAAGTGGTAGCCAAGATTCGGGAGTCTCTCGATATCGACGCAATTTTTAAGACGGCTACTCAAGAAGTTTGTCAGTTTATGCAAGTTGATAGAATAGCTGTCTATCAATTTAATCCTGATTGGAGTGGCTATTATGTAGCCGAGTGTGTGAAAGATGGCTGGATAAAATTGGTAGGGGAAGGTATCAGTACAGTTTGGCAAGATACTTATTTGCAGGAAAACCGAGGCGGCAGATATGCCAATAATGAAACTCTAGCCATTGACGATATCTATCAAGTTTGCCACTCGGAGTGTGTGGTCGGTATTTTAGAGCAATTTCAGGTGAAGGCTTATGCGATAGCGCCGATTTTTGTAGGACAAAAACTTTGGGGTTTGCTGACAGCGTATCAACATTCTGGGCCCCGCTGTTGGGAAAGTTCAGAAGTTAACTTTTTAGCTCAGATTGCTAATCAATTAGGCGTAGCTATCCAACAAGCCGATTTGCTGGCTCAAACCAGACGCCAAGCCGAACAAATCGCTCAAAGTTTAAAGGATTTGCAGCACACTCAAGCTCAATTGATTCAAACTGAAAAAATGTCTGGTTTGGGGCAACTGGTAGCCGGGATTGCTCACGAGATTAACAATCCGGTTAATTTTATTTACGGCAATCTCAATCACGCTAGTGAATATACTGCTAGCTTACTTAGTTTGCTGGAACTTTACCAGCAGCAATATCCCGATTCTAGTCCTAAAATAGACAAATTAAGTGAAGATATTGACTTGGAATTTCTGCTAGAAGATTTGCCCAAATTGCTATCGTCAATGAAGGTGGGAGCCGATCGCATCCGTCAAATAGTTTTGTCTTTAAGGAATTTCTCCCGTCTTGATGAAAGTCAAATGAAGGCGGTTGATATTCACGAGGGCATTGACAGCACGCTGTTAATTTTACAGCACAGGCTGAAATCTAATGCGGACAGTGCCAACATTGTGCTAGTGAAAGAATACGGCATTTTGCATCGAGTTGAGTGTTATGCGGGACAGTTGAATCAGGTATTTATGAATGTAATTGGAAATGCGATCGATGCTTTGGAATCGAACAAGTTGCTCGCTGGTCAATCTGTAGTTCCTCAAATTAAAATCTCTACTGCTGTCGGTCAACTTAATGGTACTATTCCTAGCGCGCTGATTCGGATTTCTGATAACGGTACGGGAATTTCGGAATCTATGAGAAAACGCATATTTGACCCTTTTTTCACAACTAAGGCAGTGGGAAAAGGTACTGGATTGGGACTGTCAATTAGTTACCAAATTGTGGTAGAGAAACATGGCGGCGTTTTAAAATGCAATTCGGAATTGGGGAAAGGTACTGAGTTTGTGATCGAGATTCCGCTTCGACAGCAGTCATTAGTCATTAGTCATTAGTCATTAGTCATTATTGTAAAATCCAGCCAACAGTCAATAGTCAACAATCACGGACGCTCCAACCAGAATTGATCTAATTAATCTGCGTTACTCGGTGTTAGTCTGTCTGTCTCTGCAGTTAAAAGAGACTGTTGGCGAATTAAAACCCACATTCCGCAGATGTGGGTCGGATTTCTTGATCAGTTGTGAAAACTTGGAAGCCAAACGCTTTTAGGCTGAAAT